>JBBRGP010000067.1:0-10684 GCA_038224105.1 Desulfobulbales bacterium
CGCATGGCCAATTTTTTATCGACGAACTTTCCGCCCCGGCAGCAAGGACCCATGTTATTCCAGTGGGCGCTGAGGAGGGGCTGTTTACACGCCAGGCCGCTCATTCACCTGCTCGCCCTCCGGAAATCTTTTTTTATGGCAGTTTCATAAGCCTGCAGGGCACCGAAACAATTATTGAGGCCGCCATTCAGGTCCCTGAAGCACGTTGGGTTCTGCTTGGCAACGGGCCTCACCGAAAGATTTGCGAACAGAAAAGTCACGGCTACGACCATATCCGGTTCGAAGACTCGCTGCTCTACGAAAAACTCCCTGAGCGTATCGGCAAGGCAGACATCCTGCTCGGTATTTTTGGCTCATCGCCAAAGGCCGGCAGGGTTATCCCCAACAAGGTCTATCAGACGCTCGCCTGCGGCCGCCCCCTTGTCACCAGACAATCGCCGGCATATCCGGACGCGCTGCAAAACAGCCTTGCTTGCGGTATTTCTTTTGTGCCCCCGGAAAACCCCGGGGCCCTGGCGACCGCGGTCCGGGCACTGCTTGCCGATCCCCGCCAACTCCCAGAGCTGGGGTGCCGGGCGAGAAACAGTTACGACACGTGCTTTTCCGAGAGTCATATTCGCCAGGCTCTCGCTGTGGTGTTGGCAAAGCTTCCGAGCAAATGGGGACAGAGTTAATTTTTGTTGTCAACCATCCTAATTGTGCAGGAGGGTTTTGCTTAACTCCTGCGCTCGATTCCTTACGTATATCTAACACCTACAAGGAAGTACTCTTTTCAGCCCCCCTGACGGGGGATAAGTACTTTGAGACAGGACAATGACCGATACATTACCAGCCAGTGCCAAACGAGTGCAGGACTTTCTGCAAAGCCGCGGCTTTGCGTTCGCGGTAAGAGAATTGCCGGGCTCGACGAAGACCGCCAGGGAGGCCGCCGACAGTGTCGGCTGCAGCGTCTCGCAGATCGCCAAATCGCTGATCTTCAAGGACCAGGACAGCGATCTGCCCATATTGATCATCGCCTCCGGCTCGAACCGGGTCGATCTCCATAAGGTTGAGGAGGCCACCGGCCTTCGGCTCGGCCGGGCAGATGGCAAATACGTTAAAGATACCGTCGGTTTTGCCATCGGCGGCATCCCGCCGGTAGGCCACCGGACACCTTTGCGAACGATCCTCGACCCCGACCTGCAAAATTACGAGACGATCTGGGCGGCGGCCGGAACACCCTTCGCGGTTTTTGCGCTTCCCGCTGCGGCCCTCGAAACCCTGACCGGCGGCCAGTGGATAGCGCTCGCCGAAGAGTAACGCATCAGCAGGGGGCGTAAACCAGGCTCCGCGGCTGGCGGCATTTGGTTTTCCGAGGCTTTTTTTCTACGGGACAACTTCTGCCGGCCGAAGAGCGTGGTTCGCGTCTCGCGTCTCGCCCCCGCCTTACCCAAATTTCTCCGCCGGCCTTGCTCTTCCCATCGGCCGATCTTATGGTTTTTCCAACTTCAGCACCCCCGCGCCGATGGAAATGGTTCAAGATGAAAATACCTTCCGGAGGAAAGATGAGTTGGGCGTCGACAATTCCCGTCACTATCGCACTCTGCTGGATGCTTACCCCGGAGGTGATGGTCCGCCTCGGTAACGGCGTCGGTGAGGGTGGCCTCTTTTTTCTGGCCTTGATCGCCGGGGCGGCCCTTGTGTCCGGCCTGGTGGTGATCGTCATCCGGCAGCCCGGGCTGCAGACTGGTCACGGCTATGAGCCAACCGCCGTGCTCCTCCGTGGCCTGGGGCGAAGACCGGCGGCGATCTTGACTGCCGGCCGGACCAGCCTGGCGGTGCTGCTGCCCGCCGGCCTGCTGGTGTCGGCTGGCTATGCCTTCAACGAAGTCTTTGTCCACTGGTTCCCCAACTTCGGTTTCAGTTTCATCCTGCTGGCCGGAATCGTCCTGCTCCATCTTGCCGGCGAGCGGACCGCGCAAACCATGCAGCCGGTTTTCGTCACCACTGCCCTGGGCTGCCTGTTCCTGCTTTTGCCGGCCGGACTGGCCGACTGGCGGTCCGCCGCCACCGCTCCGGAAACGGTGCAGACATCCCTTACGCTTTCCACCGCGCTGAGCCCGCTTCTGCTGTTTCTCGGCTACGATGGCCCTTCCTCCGACAACCGCGACCAGCGCCGGCCGGCACTGGTGGCCATCGCCATCGGTGCGTTGCTGTTTCTCGCCTTAGGCCTCGTTGCCCTGCATACCGTTGCCGCCGCTCGACTCGCCGAATCGACCCTGCCGCATATGCTGGTTGCCAGGGAGATCGCCGGCCAACCCGGACGTCTGCTGATGGGCGGTGCGGTTATTGCCGGGGTAGCCGGCGCCGTTAATGGGCTTTTTCTCATGACCGGACGCAGCCTCGCCGATCTCGCCGGCCACGGTCTTCTGCCCGCGGTTGCCGGCCGACCCGTGATGATGCGGGTCTATCCGGTCCTTTTTGCCGGACTGATCGGGGTGTGCCTGATGACCGGTCTCGCCGGCCATGAGATTCTCGAAGATTTGATCGAGGCGGCACTGCTGCTTTGGCTTGCCCACGTCGCCGGCCTCTGTTTTGCCGTCGGTCGAATCGCGAAAAAATCGGACCGGCCGACAACCCTGCCGCCCCTTTTGGCCTCCGGGCTTGGCCTGCTCGTGCTGTCGTTTTGCCTGCTCCTGGCATTCACCCACGATCAGGTTCTGGTCACCATCTGTTTTTGCGGCGCGATCCCTGCCTTGGTCTTGCCGTTCTCGGCCATCTGGCCGGCTAAACCCCCGGAGATACCACAGAACTCTGGAAGAAATTCGAACCCATGAAAGGAGGGTGTCATGAACAAACTGCTTGTGCTTATTCTGACTCTTTGCTCGTTTTCCTTCAGTTCGGCCCTCGCCGCCGACGTCAAATTGATGGAAAAGGAAGAGTTACAGGGCCTGCTCGGCACCAAGGATTTGGTGGTATTGGACGTCAGGGCGGGTATGGACTGGAGTACCAGCGAGCTGAAGATCAAAGGGGCGCACCGGGCCGACGGCGCCGACTTCAACACCTGGGCGGAGAAATACCCGAAGAACGGCAAACTGGTGCTCTACTGCGCCTGACCTAACGAGGGAACCAGTGCCAGTTTGGCACGAAAGCTCATCGACAAGGGATACACCGATGTCTCGGCCCTGAAAGGCGGTTGGCGAGAATGGCAACGCAACAACCTGCCGGTGGAACCGAAGTAACCGGGGGTGAAAGAAAAAGGCCCACCCTCCCTGCTCCGGAGCGGTGGGCCTGATCAATCTCTAAAACCGGAAACCGGCATTGAAGGTGACCGAGTAGCCGTTGAGATCGCCCCGGTATTCAACGGGAATGGAGGCTACGGTATCCCGTAAATCGAGATCGTCAGTCCAGCGGTACAGTCCTTCCACCCCGAGAAAAAACCGCTGGGTGATATCAAAGGTCGCCCCGGCCACGAGATGGCCGCCAAAGACACTATCGTCATCATCGGCATCGAAGGAGCCAAACCTCGAGGTATCTATGTCGCTTTCCAGGCTTACCGAATAGACACCGCCGCCGACCCCGCCGAAAACATTGACCGGGCCGAAGGAAACTTCTCCCTTGAGGGTCACCAGAAAGGCAGCAACCCCGAGGATATTATCCTGTTCGAAACTGCCGGCAGTGTTGTTGAAGCCATCGATTTCCTGTTCCGTGGCAAAAGCATCAATGCCCGCCTCAACCACCAGAAATTTGTTGAGGTAGCGGCCATAGAACGCCGCAATCTCGCCGCCGGTATCATAATCGGCATCGTCAAGATCGCCGGTCGGCTGCATGACGCCGATTTTCGCCTGCCCATAATTATAATACTGCGGACCTTCCCCGGCCATGGGATTGCCGGCGACGAAGACACTCACCGCGTTGACCGCGACCAACAGACCTATTACCTGTTTTTTTCCTTCAATCATTTTAACCCCCTCACTGTGTTGATCTAGATTTGCATTATGCTGCCCGCCTCGGGCATCGCCTAGCAGGAAGCTTTGTCACTACCTGAGAAATTTTTCAAAAAACATCAAAAGAATTTCTAAGGTACCTATCCCCGTTTCCAGGTATGGTACCGCTCTATCCAGGCGAGAAGCCGCGCCGGAGCATGCGCCCGCTTCCACTCTCCAGCCGCGTATTTATTGGCCTCGGACAGAGTCGGATAGGTATGGATGGTACCAAGAATTTTGTTCAGACCGAGCCGGTGCTTCATCGCCAGCACAAATTCGGTCAGGAGATCGCCGCCATGCTCTCCGACAATGGTGACACCAAGAATCCGGTCTTTGCCGGGCACGGTCAAAATCTTGATAAAGCCGTAGGCGGTCCCATCGGCAATGGCCCGGTCGAGATCGTTGATGTCAAACCGGGTGACCTCGTAGGCGATTCCTTTGGCTTTCGCCTCCTGTTCGTTCAACCCTACCCGGGCAACCTCCGGATCGATGAAGGTTGTCCAGGGAATGACCGAATAGTCGACCTTGAACCTTCTCCACTCGCCAAACAGGGCGTTGACCGCCGCATACCATGCCTGGTGGCCGGCGGTATGGGTGAACTGGAACGGGCCGGCAACATCACCGGCCGCGAAGATATTGGGGTACAGGGTTTCCAGATAATCGTTGGTGACCACCGTTTTCTCCGTCGTAATGGCCAGTTCCGCCAGACCATAGCCGGCGAGGCGGGCGGTGCGGCCGACGGCGCAGATCAGTGCATCGTAGGGGAGGCGTTTTTCCACCCCCTGGTGCTCGACGATGATGGCCCGGCCCTGGCCGTCGTTGACGCAGAGGACGGCGTCGTGGTCGGTGAGGACGGTGACCCCATCTCTTTCCAGGGCGGCCCAGGCCAGGGCCGAGACCTCGGTATCCTCGCGGGCCATGATCCGCCCGCCCTTCTCGACCTGGGTCACCTGGGCGCCCAGCCGGGCAAAGCACTGGGCCAGTTCGCAGCCGATCGGCCCGCCGCCCAGGATGACCAGCCGCTCCGGTACCTCCTCGAGGGTCAGGAAGGCGTCCCACAGGGTGTCGCTGGTCAGGTAGCCCGACTCCTCGATACCCGGCAGCGGCGGGACAAAGGGTTGGGCCCCGGCGGCGATGATGATCGACCGGGTGGTAAGACGCCGCTTCTCGCCGCCGGCAAGGGCAATCTCGACGGTCCACGGATCGACAATCCTGGCATGGCCCTTCAGGACCTCGACCCCGAGCCCGGTATAGCGGGTGATGCTGTCGTGCGGCTCGATGGTGGCGATCACCCGGTGCACCCGCTCCATGACCTTCCGAAAACTGAACCGGGGTCGGGCATCCTCCAGGCCGAAATGGCCGGCGGTGTTCATCAGGTGCACCAGCTTGGCGCTCTTGATCAAGGCCTTGCTGGGGACACAGCCGTAATTGAGGCAGTCACCGCCCATTTTACCGGCCTCTACCAGGGTTACTTTTGCCTTGACCGCCGCCGCAATATACGAGCTGACCAGACCGGCCGCCCCGGCGCCGATGACAACGAGGTTGCGGTCGAACTTTTTCGGTTTCGTCCACCTGGCGTAGATTCGCCGTCTTTTCAGCCAGAGGTTGAGCTTGCTGGCGATCAGCGGAAAAATTCCGAGGAGGGCAAAGGAGAGGAGCAGGCCGGGCGAGAGAATCCCCTGCAACCCGTCAATTCCTGCAAGCTGGGTGCCGGCGTTGATATACACCAGGGTCCCGGGCAACATCCCGACCTGACTGACCCAGTAGTAGGTAAAGGTGCGGATCGGGGTCAGCCCCATGAGGATATTGATCAGGAAAAACGGGAAGACGGGGACAAGGCGCAGGCTGAAAAGATAGAGGGCGCCCTCCCGCGCCATTCCCCTGTTGATCGGTTCCAGCCGGTCGGCGAACCGTTGCTGCACCCAGTTCCGAAGGAGGTAGCGGGCGACCAGAAAGGCCAGGGTAGCGCCGATGGTCGAGGCAAAGGAGACAATGACAAAGCCCCAGGCCAGTCCGAACAGAGCGCCGCCGGCTAAAGTCATGATAACCGCGCCGGGCAGCGAGAGGGCGGTGACCGCCACATAGAGCGCGAAAAACACCAGACTCACCATGACCGGCGCACCGTTCCGCAACGCCAGGAACTCTGCCTGTCGGGTCTTGATGTTCTGGAGGGTCAGGAGCTGATCGAGGTCAAAGACAAAAAAACCGAGAACAACGCCGACAATGGCAAGGACGAGGAAGAGTTTTTTCATGTCTATTTCAGCCCAGAACCCTTTTCAGTCCCTGGACCACATGGGTTGAGGATATTGCGGCGCCGGTCCCGGCCGCTGCCCTGGCTGTAAAATATACACGATAGGCGATGAGTTACAGTATTCGTTTTCGGATTTGTTTGTTATTTTACCGCAACAGTTTTACAATGATCAGTCCAGGCAGAGAGCGCGGGCGAACATGGTTTACGGTTGGACACCCCCCACAAGGGGGTATAAGTACCTTCACGAAATTCTTTTTACTCTTTTCAGCACCCCCTTGAGGGGTGAAAAACAAGAAAAGAATTTCTAAGGTACCAATCGGGCTCATTACCCCACGGGTAACGGCCTCGCCTTCTCACCTTCGAGAAAGAACCCTTACATGAAAGACTATTATAAGATACTCGGCGTAACCAGGACCAGCAGTACCGAGCAGATCCGCAAAAGCTACCGGAAGCTGGCAATGCTCCACCACCCCGACCGCAATCCCGACGATCCGGTGGCGGAGGAGAAATTCAAGGAGATCGCCGAGGCCTACGGGGTGCTGACCGACCCCGTCAAACGCCGGCAATACGACGCCTGCCAGGCCAGCGGCGGGGATTTTTCCCGTGGCCAGGGCGGCGGTTTTACCTACAGCCAGGAAGATATTCTCCGCGACCTCTTCAAGGATCCGCAATTTCAACAGATGTTCTCCGGACTGCTGCGGGAGTTCCAGCGTTCGGGTTTCCGATACAGTTCGGCCTTCATCAAGCGCAGCTTTTTCGGCGGCAAAGGCGGGATTTTTCTCGGCGGCATCTTTCTGCTCGGTTCCCTGGCCGGACCGCTGCTTACCGGGGCGGCGAAAAAGAGTCTCAGCGGCAAACCGTCGATTCTCAAATCGATCGGCAACGCCTTCAGCTCACTCCTCGGTATCGGCGATAAACAACAAGGCCGGGCGAACAGGGCGAAATCTCCGATTCAGCCGCAGGGGCTTGATACCACCTATCACACCCCGCTCACCAGCTACGAGCTGCAGCACGGAAAAACCGTGCAGATCCTGGTCTACGGTGAAAAAGGGGAGCAGACCCTGCGGGTGACCATCCCGCCCGGCAGTCGCAACGGACAGAGGCTTCGGTTGCGCGGCAAGGGCCGGTCCGGCCCCTCCGGCCGGGGCGATCTCTATCTCCATCTGGTCCGCAAGGATCCCTAAGAAACACTCCGCTCGCCGTCTTTCTGCTTGCCACTCTGAAGAATAACCATTGCCGCAAGAACCACCAAGACCCCGGGCACGACCCGCAGTGGCGGCAGTCCGTGGCCGAGTCCCAGGTCGATCAGGAGAACCAGGCCGGGATAAAGATAGGAATAGGCCATGACCCGGGTGGGACCGAGGTACGGCACCGCGTACTGGGTTAAGAAGAAGGTGATGATTGTGGTAAAGACCGCCAGGTAACCGATCCCCAGCCAGGCAAAACCGGGAATGGTCGACCACGCCACCACCGGCAGTCTGGCGCCGACGAAAACCAGCAGCCAGAGGCTTCCCGTCACCAGCACCCAGAAGGTCATGACCGCCATCGCCTCCCCCCGGTGGACCAGCTTGACCAGCGGGGTGTAGAGCCCCATGGCGAAACAGCCGCCGAGAAAAATGGCATCGCCCCTGTTCCACTCCATGGCCATAAGCTGCGCCGGTTCACCCCGGAAAATAACCCAGATCACCCCGACCATGCCGCAGATGAGGGCCAGCCGCTGCCCCCTTCCCAACCGCTCGCCGGTGATAAACAGGGCGTAAACCCCGGAGATCGACGGCACCAAAGCGAATATGACGCTGGTGTTGAGAGCGGTGGTATAGCGAAGGGAGAGGAACATGCAGCAGAAAAAGATCACCAGGCAGATGCTGATCAAAGCGGACCTCAGAAAAAGAGAGATGGAAAACCTGAGACCGTAGCGAAAATGAACCCATGGCCCGAAAATGCAGGCGGCCAAGGTAAAGCGGATGAAGGTCAGGATCGCCGGATCGAGTTCCCCGGCAATCGCCGCCCCGACCGTAAAGGAAGTGGAGACGAGGGTTGCCGCCACCACCATCAGCAGGTGGATAAAGGGCAGGGAATGGTTGAGGCCGGCCCGGTACCGGTCGACACCCTGCGCCGTCGGTTTGCTCACTTGCGGAGCCGGATCTCCGGGTGGCCGGCATCCCCCCCTTCCTGGCGGAGATGCTGGAAGGTGGCCATCGCCGAGGCCACCATCCCGCTCAGATCGGTTAGATTCCCGGGGACGATCATGGTATTGTTTTCCTTGGCCAGTTTGCCGAACTCGGTGAGGTACTGCTTGGCCACTTCGAGATTGGCCGCTTCCTTGCCGCCGGGGCCGGACAGGGCCTCGGCGACCTTCCTGATCCCTTCGGCAGTCGCCTCGGCAACCTTCAAAATTTCCATCGCCCGGCCTTCCGCCTCGTTGATCCGTTTTATCTTTTCTCCCTCCGAGAGAAAAATGGCCTCACCCCGGTCACCCTCGGCACGATTGAGGATCGCCTGTTTCTCTCCTTCGGACCTGGCGATTTCCGCCCGTTTTTCCCTCTCCGCCTTCATTTGCTTTTCCATGGCCTCGAGCACCGTCCTGGGCGGCTGGATATCCTTGATTTCATAACGGAGGACTTTAATGCCCCAGTTCGCCGCCGCCTCGTCGAGGGCCATCACCACCTGGCCGTTCAGGGTTTCCCTCGCCTCAAAGGTGTTGTCGAGGGTGATCTTGCCGATCGCCGAACGGAGGCTGGTCATCGCCATCTGGGAGGCGGCGAAGCGATAATCGTCAATGCCGTAGGCCGACATTTTCGAATTGACTACCTGCATATACATTATACCGTCCACCTCGAGCGTCACATTGTCGGCGGTAATACAGGTCTGGGCAGGAATATCGATGGGTTCTTCCTTCAAACTCCTTTTATAGGCAACCTTGTCCAGAAACGGAAAAAGGATATGGAGGCCGGCCTCCAGGGTGGTTCGGTATTTCCCGAGCCGTTCCACGACAAATTCCGAACGCTGGGGAACAACCACCGCCGTCTTGAGCACAACGACGACCACCAGTATTAAAATAATTCCGAGCGCAATAAGATTTTGTTCCATCTTTTCCCTCCTCGTCAGCGAGATCTCCAGCCCTCCGTGTCATTGCGGCACGGTGGCCGACCGGGACTCAAACCTTCTCGACATGGATGATCAGTCCTTCCTGGCGGACTATCGCAATTATTTCACCTTCTTCGATCCTTTCGTCGGCGGTCGCCCGCCAGGACGAACCGGCGTACTTGATCCGCCCCTCAGCGGGAGGGGCGATGGTGCTGCAGACCACTCCCCGATCTCCTGGTACGGCAAGCGGCGCATCGACGTCCAGACCATCCTTGACCGGGGCGGAGGCGAAGAATTTTTGCTGCAGCAACTCTCTTAAGGTAAAAAGGGCGGCAAGCGAGGTCACAATAAAGAGTCCCAGCTGCAAGGCGATGCTCGTCGTCGGCACCAGCCAGGCAACCAGGGCCGTCAGCAGGGCCCCGGCCGCGAAAAAGAAGAGGACGAAACCGGGAAGGGCCAATTCCAAAAGGAACAGCATCACCCCGATGATCAACCAATACAAGGCGGGATCGAGCATTGCCTTATTCTCCAGCTATGACGACACGCCGTTGTCGATAATGGCCAGGGCTACGCCGCGAACGGCACGGATTGGCGAGTCTAACCATTTTTTTTCTGGATCCCGAATAACGAACGGTAGACCACTCCGGCAAGGATGATAAACATCGGCCAGCTCCAGATCAGGCCTATCCCCAGCGGCACCATGGAGATATTGAGAATGAGGGTCATGACCAGGAAGATTGCGGCAATCTTCCACCACTCCCGATGAACGGCCTTCCGGGAAGCCTCCATGGCCTGCCACGGCGACATCTGGCGCTCGATGATCAGCGGGATAGTCATGGCATAGCCGATTGCCAGATAGATTCCCGGCAAGACCAGGAGCAGAAAACCGATACCAACGAGCAGGGACTGGAGGATGGTGGCGACGATGATCTTTCCGGCCATGGAGAAACCTCGAAACACCATGTTCCAGGAGATTGGCTCATCAGCCACTTTCCTGATACCCATAAACAGAAGACCCGCGATAAAAATTACCGTAACAGCGTTTATAATCAGAAAAAACAACATTTCACCGACGAAGCCGGCCATGCTCGAAGTACCGGAAGCGGTGCCAGACGGCATCAGCAGAGCACCGCCGGCAACCAGAGCAAGCAGTACCAGGCACATGACCGCACTGCCCACCCACACTGTTCCCTTGGCTCCCTTGGTTTTTGCCCATGCCTCCCTGAGCACTCCGCCAATGGTAAAGCCATACCGAGCCTCGGGCGTGGAAGCGTCGGTGGTGTCGGCAGCACCGGTATCCGGGCCGGCGGTTTGGTCCGTTGCCGCTTCCGCCGCGGGCACGCAGTCCGGGCAATACAGCCGGCCATCCTTGGCAATAAAG
>JBBRGP010000068.1:0-10479 GCA_038224105.1 Desulfobulbales bacterium
TCTGTTCCAGAGTAATGAATCTTGTAGGAAAGCTCAATATGCTCGATAGAGAACATCCAGTCGTAAAGTTCCACGCGGGTAATAGCTTTGTTTCTACATCCTCTCGATCTCTTGTCGTTTTGCGTCAGCCCCAACGCGACGTCCATCGTAAAACCTGGCTGAGTGCGGTCCATCCATGATTTCACATCGATTTGGTATCCAACGGACACGCTGAACTGCATCTCGTCGCCAAACTGATTGATCGCTTCTTGCATCAGACAACTGTAACGCCAGGCGCCTTAACATTAGCGGTGTTGTGGCAGCCGATCACTTGTGTTGCACCTATGACCGACACGTTATCTTCTCTGAAATCCTGCTTCCGAAGATCGTGGCCACGCTGGAGCGTCACAAACTCGTCAAATGGCACCACCTCCCAACTCTCGGGGATGGGTCCGATTTCGGTTTGTTTTTGGGGTTCGTTCCGGAGGCCTTCGGTAAAGAGCCGACTCCCAGCTGTTTGAGGATGATCCGCAGGGCGCATCGGTTTGCCTGGCCGCCAGCTCGATCGCCTTCAGTTCCTCGACGATCTCGGCAATGGGCCGGTAGGTTTCGGCGTCGCTGGTGTGGATGTAGCGGCTGGGGAAGATGTTGTAGTCGTTTTTGGCAAGCTCCTGGTGATAAACGATGCGGCTCAGTTTTTCCTCTTCCTGCCAACTTATGAGGGTGTCGGCGATATGCCTTATGCCGTCGTCCGGGATGAAGTTTTTGGGGTCGCCCTTCGCGAAGACCCGGCTGGCGTTGACCAGAAAGACCTTGCCCTTTCGGTCTTGCGGCTTGGCCCGGTTGAGGAAGAGGACGATGCCCGGGGTGGTGGTGTTGTAGAACAGGTTTTCCGGCAGGTAGAGGACGCTGTCGATGAGGTCGCGGTCGACGAACCACTGGCGGACACTCTTTTCCTTGCTGGTCCCGCCATTGCCGGATCCTCTGGAGGCGGCCCCGGTGTCGAGGACGGCGGCGGCGCGGCCGGTGTCGCTCAGGCTGGCGTGCATGTGCTGGACCCACCCCCAGTCGGCGGAGGATTTGCCGGGGAAGCCGGCCCCGGCCGGGAAACGGCCGAATTCGTCGTTGTCGTAGTCGGCCTCGGTAAACCAGTCCTGGTTCCACATGGGATTGGCGACGACGCGGTCGAAGGTGCGGAGTCTGCCCTGCTTTTTACGGAACTTGGGGTTTTTGAAGGTCTCGCCGATCTCAATCTGACCTTCCATGTCTTGGATGATCATGTTCATGTTGGCCATGGCCCAGGTGTCGGCGTTGTACTCCTGCCCATAGAGCTTGAGCGGGGCGACGCTGCGCTTCCTGCCTTGTGCCACCTCTTCCTTTGCCGACTCTTCCATGGCGAACTTGCGGATGAGGTATTCGTAACTCTTGCCGATGATGTCGGCCTCGACGTCTTTTAACTCGAGACGCTTGGTGCTGATCGCTTCGATGAGGTTGGAGAGGTGATCGTCGTCGATATCCCGCTGGCCATGGGTGGTGGCATTGAAGTCGACGCGGTCGATGATGCCGCACAGCCGCTTGGTAAAGATCAGCGGCAGAATGAACTCCTCATACTTCGGTGCATCTTTGGCACCACGGATGGAACATGCCGCATCCCAGATCTAGGATTCGAGGGATTTGCCATTGCCGTTAGTGTTTGCCATCCGTATTCGTTCCTTTGTTTCTATGGGCATGACGCGATGCTCACCGATCTATTTGGTGTAGTATCTTGTTGTAAAAAAAAGTTCATACCGCGGTCCGTCCGCTGTTGCTTTTATGAATAAACTTGCTCTGGCCCCAATGCTCTACGGTCACTGCGGTAACGGCTGATCCAAAATCTTGCTCACGTCCCGCCAGGCGAGCAACCGCGCCGTTGAACGTTGCTCCGATGTCTCGCCTCCATAGACGACCACATTATCCGGACGCAGGGACAGGCCGGCTGCCTGTATTCTCTCGGCAAGCTGTGCAAAGCTCCTGAAAAAATCAGGAGCTGCCGTGGCCGCGGATTTGACCTCGACGGCATGCAGGAGATCACCACGGTGTACCAGCACATCCACTTCCAAGCCACGGCTTTCACGATAATGGTGCAGAATCGGCTGCTCGCCCTGGTGGGCCAATGTTTTATACAGCTCCGACACCACCCAGCTTTCGAAAATAGCCCCTCGCAGAGGATGCAACCGGAGTTGTCCCGGCTCCCTGATCTGCAGAAGAAAGCAGACCAGCCCGGAGTCCAGGAAATGAAGCTTGGGCGCCTTCACAATCTGCTTGCGGATGTTGACATGCCAGGCCGGTATCCGGTGAATAATATAACTGGCCTCGAGAATGGATAACCAGGATTTTGCCGTATTATGGGAAACCCCGGCGTCGCCCCCCAGGGACGAGAGATTGATCTCTTGGGCGGTACGCCCGGCGCATAGTTTGAGAAAGCTGGAAAAGGTCAGCAAGTCAGCGACATTCAGGACCTGACGGACATCACGCTGCACATAGGTGGCGATATAGTCGGCCAGCCACTGGTGGGCCGGAATGTTCCGGTCATAGATCCTCGGGTAAGCGCCTTGCCAGAGCAGGGTAAAAAGATCCTCCGGGACCTCGCAGAAGCCCTGCAACTCATCAAGGTCAGGGGGCAACAGGGTCAGCAGACCACAACGTCCGGCGAGGGACTGGAAAATGATCCGCGATATGCCGAAATGCTGCGAGCCGGTGAGAATAAAACGGCCAGGCTCCGGATGTTCATCGACTTCGGCCTGCAGGTAGCTTACCAGTCCAGGGGCCTGCTGGATCTCGTCGAGGATGGCACCCCGCTGGTATTCCATCAGGAATCCACGCGGATCGCTCTCGGCAAAGTCGCGAAAATCCAGGGATTCCAGCGACACATAGGGCTTATCCGGAAAGGTGGCTCGACACAGCGTGGTTTTTCCTGCCTGTCTGGGGCCGGTCACTGCCACAACGGGGTAATATGTGGCGAGTTGCAACAACTTGTCTGTGAGTTTTCTGGTAATCATGGTTTGCACGGTAGTGATTCGCGCATAAATTGTCAATCATGATTACAATTAAAGCACTACCCGGAAAAAAAGGCGTCTGAAGCACGTTTGACGTGGTCCTGGTGCCGGCGAAAGAACAACCTGGCCATGAAGCATCTCACCGTTATTGTCAGCATTTTTACACGGATATCCGCTTGATTGGTGTGTCTTTGCCAGCCGCTCGGACGGGCAAAGAGTTTCTCATTGTTGAGAAATCTTCGCCCATCTTGTACAGTGAACCGCGTCCCGTACTGCTGATATCTGCTCGTCCTGGCTATCGGGTTGTCAAGTCCTCGGAACGTCCGTGATGGATAAAATTTCCGTGTTAAAAGAAATATATGTATAATTTCGAGAGCCAATCAATACCGCTGTTTTTTCCGGTATTGGCTGGGGTCCAGCTGCAGCCGTGGTTTGCAGCACCGATCCTTGATGAGGGGTTGCAATTGATTCGGGAAAAACGGATCACCGGCTTTCACTGTATCCGCAATGGGGTAGGTGCCCTCATCAACCTTAAAGCACCCGTCACCCTGCAATTTGCCAAAAGCACCACCCTGCGCCAGGGATTTTTCATCCAGAACAGCCATTGCGGGCTCTGCCGTCAGAAATCTGACGAGAAAGGCTGCGTGCACCTGGCTGCCCTGGCCATCCTCAGCCTGACGGTCCCGGCAGCACCGGCGCCGGCCATGCCGATACCGCTGGCCTTTGCCGGGAGCAGCTGGCTGAAGATCGGCAATTTTCTGCATGATTGGCTGCACCGGACACCGTACACCGTGCAGCACGCCGCCGGCGAGGGCTTTTCCCGGTGGCGGATCGTCCCGGCCGAAGGGTCCGTCGAGGTGACCGTCCCCGACTCCTGGGGGGAAGTGGGCGAACTATTGTTCTCCCGGGAGTCGCCAAAACCGGCCACCAAAAAATCAGAGAGGGGCATGGCTCTTCTGAACAGCCAGCTGCGGATCCGGGCGATGACCGAGAACGAACGGACCCTTGAACAAGCCGGGAACAGCTCTATCGGCTGGCAGCGGGACACCTCCTTCTGGATCTGGCTGACACGGTTCCTCTCCATTTTTCATGACGACACGCTGCCGGATTTTCAAAGTGATCGGGAATCATCCCGCTTTATCCTGCGGATCGGCGATACCGGCCAGGCGGGCGCGTTGACGATCGTCCTGCCCCGGGCAAAGACCTGGGAGCTGGTCAAAACCGGCCTTTTTCGGTCGGAGGCGGCGCGGATATTACCAGTCGCCAAGGAGTGCTACCGGGTCTTTTTTCATGGTGATTCGTCACTGGAGGTCCGTCCTTGTCTGCATCTCGCCGATGGCAGGGTCCTCGATCGCGGCGATCTGGCGGATCAGCGCTATTCCGCGGCCTATTACCTGGAAGGTGAAGGTTTTTTGCCGACCCTCCGCCTTTCGGCCGAGGGGACATTCCGCCAGCCTGCCACTTCGGCGGCGGCCCCCCCTCCTCTTCTGGCTTTTTTACGGGACGAAAAGATCCGTGACCAGTCGTTTACCGTCGCCGCCAACGACATCCCGGCCTTTGTCGACGCCAACCGCCAGCCGTTGTACCATCCAGACAATATCGTTGAACCGGAACTGCTGCACCTGCGGGTCCGGGATTTTCCCGATAAGTTGGTCATCGATGCCTTCGAAGAGCAGGATGGCTGGTGCTATCTCTCCTGCCATTACGGCCTTGGCAATACCAGTATCACCCTGAGCGACATCCTGACCGCCAGAAAGAACAAGCTGTCCTGTCTTCCCGGCAGGGAATGGCTGCAAATAAAGGGGACGCCACTGGCCTGGTTCTATGACCTGGCCGAAGACCGTTATGCAGCCGACGGCTCCGGCAGGATTCGCCTCAGCTACCGGGAGACCATCGCCCTGACGGCGGTCATGCCCGAGGTTGAAATCACCATCCGGCAGGAACCCCTCCGTAAACGGCTGGCCGGTCTGGTCGATGCGGCGGGCTGGACCGACGACCGGGCGCTTTCCGAGGTACCCGGTCATCTCCGTTCGTATCAGCGCAACGGCCTGGCCTGGCTGCACCGCCTGGCCAGCCTGGGAATAGGCGGACTTCTCGCCGATGATATGGGGCTCGGCAAGACCCATCAGGGTCTGGCACTGTTGCGGATGGCGGTCCGGGACGGCAGGGAGGGGTTGCTGCTGGTGGTCTGTCCGACCTCGGTAGTCCTCAACTGGGCCGAAAAAATCGACAGTTTTTACCCGGGCCTGGACTATGCCGTATATTATGGGCCGCAGCGGGATCTGCAAAAGGCCCAGGAACAGGGTTTGATCCTGACTACCTATGGTGTCGTCAGGCAGGACCTGGACCAGTTGCGGTTGTTAGCCTTCGATATCATCCTCCTCGACGAGATTCAGCAGCTGAAAAACCGTACCACCGCGATCCACCAGGCTGTCGCGGCTTTGAACGGCCGGGTCAAGATCGGCCTGACCGGGACCCCGGTCGAAAACTCCCTGCAGGATCTCCGCTCCCTGTTCGATATCTGTCTGCCGGGACTGCTGGGCAGCGAGCGGGAATTTGCCCGGAACTACGTCGAGCCGATTGTCGAGGCCGGCAATACCGTGGTGCGCGACCGCCTTACCCGTCTGATCCATCCCTTTATCCTGCGGCGCAGCCGGCGCCAGGTGCTGACGGAATTGCCCGAGATAATTGAGGATGATCGAATCTGCGAACTTCTTGACGAACAGATCAGCCTTTATCGGGAAGTCCTGAAGGAAAGGGAGCAGGATCTGGAGGGACTGGTGAGCGGGACGGCGGCGATCCCGTATCTCAACATCCTGGCCACCATCACCCGGCTCAAGCAGATCTGCTGTCATCCCTGCCTGGTCCAGGGCAGTGACCATCCCGGCGACTATGGCAGCGGCAAGTGGGAGCTGTTTGTCGAGTTGACCGGGGAGTTGCTCGCCGCCGACATGAAATTTGTCGTGTTCAGCCAATTCACCGGGATGATCGCCCTGATCAAAAGGTATCTGAGCGAGGCCGGCATAGGTTTTGCCAGCCTGACGGGGGAAATGCCGATCGGCAAGCGTCGCAAGATGATTACCGAGTTCGCCACCAATCCGGACTGCCGGGTGTTCTGCGCCAGTCTCCTGGCGGGTGGGCTCGGGATCGATCTCACCGGCGCCCAGGCAGTCATCCATTACGACCGCTGGTGGAATCCGGCCAGGGAAGAGCAGGCCACGGCCCGGGTCCATCGGATGGGGCAGAAAAACGTCGTCCAGGTCTTTCGCCTGATCACCCGGGGCACCCTGGAAGAAAAGATCCATCACCTGATAACCCAAAAGCGCGACCTCGCCGCCTCCCTGATCCAGGAGGATGAAGCGGGCATCATCAAACAGCTGGACCGTCGCCAACTGGCCGAGCTGTTCCGCTTTACCCCGTCCCTGTCCGGATAATCCGACCCTGGGCCCTCGCCGCCTCGTCCATCATCGCCGGCAGGCTGCGTGAAAAGCCGCTGTCCTTCCCAGGGATCACCACCCTTTCACTTTCTGCCGATCAGTTTTCGTATCTCTTCATCCATCAGGATATGCCGGACGATATCGGACAGCTGGGTATTGAGCATGGCCTCAAGATCCGGCAGTTTCGGACGGGTAGCCGATTCCTGGTTGGCCTCGCGTTTAAAATCTTTCGAGAACACCGCCCCACGGTTTTCGACGGTCAGGGTGATGGAGGTTTTGGCATCGGCACGATAGAGCACCTTCGGCCGCGTCACCCAGACCAGCAGCTCGTTGATGCTGAATTTCAGACGCACTGGCGATGAACGGTCAAGGAGCAGCCCCTGGCCCAGCAAGCCCTCGGCAAGTTTTTCCGAAATCAGCTGTAGCGGCGCGCTGATGTTGGCAAGGCTCGTTACCGGCTGGTCGGTCATGTAGACCACCACCTCCTGCGAATTGCGCGTGTCCTGACCGACTATAAGCGCGGAGAAACCGCCACTGTAGATGCCGGCCGGGACATCGCCAAGCCGGATGTTGAGGTTGGCGATTACCGGCTGCTTGGCGCATCCGGCGAGTAGAATAAGACATGTGAGAAGGATAATCTTTTTCATGGTCAGCTCTGGTGGGGGTTGATGGTTGTGCTCCCTGCTTGCCGATGGTCTCACCCTGACAGGTGCGAGCTATTTCAAAAAGTATGGTATCCCATTCGCCAGGAGGAGACAATGGCTGTTTGGGTATGGGACACTCGACGGGCAAAGAAATATCGGGGAGCCAGGAGGTTTGAAAACGGCGGAAAACTCGATCGTCCGGCCGCTCCCCGACGAAGACCCTCCGTTAGCAGGATTTGCACAATATCTTTTACGCGAAAATGTCGCGGTTTTCTTCATCTCGAGTTGTTTTTCTGATATGATGGAGAGCGATCAAAAAACTGCCGCCATCCGGGCAAGGACCCTGAAGCCCCACCCCTGGACATGTTCGAGAGTTATGAACGACTCAAAACAGAATTCCTATACAGTTCCAGCCCAGCCCATTCTCGATCTTGTTAAAGAACTGACGGTCGGCCAGCGCTCGGCCGATACCCTGGAACAGTTGGCAATATTTCTCCATAGCCGTATCTTTTCGAAACTTGGTCCTTTTTTTATCGAAATCTACTTCCCGGACCACGCCGTACCGGGCTTTACGCCGCAAGTGTTGGCGGAAGGGGCGAAAAGCGGCCGGCATGTCCCCCCGCTCATTCCGGCCGACCACCCTCTCCTCGAGGAACCGCGCCGGGGGGGCAGGCCGGTGGAACTGTGCATGCCGGCGCCACTCCCGGATTTTCTCGCCGCCACCGGCAACGCCACCCACCTCATTGTTCCGATCGTCGACGGTCCAGAGCTTTTCGGACTGCTCTACTTCGGCTGCGCCGACCCCTGTTCCTTTTCCTCGCCGTTCCTCGATTCTCTCCAGACCCTGGCGGCGATCATCGGATCGCGCTTGAAAAGCATGACGGCGATCCTCCAGCTGAAAGAATCGATGGAGGCCCTGGAGCATTCGGAACGGCTCCGCACCGCCCTCTATGAAATCAGCGAACAGGCGCACCATGCCGACAATATCGCCGACCTCTATGCCAAGATGCATCGCATAGTCGGACGACTCATCCATGCCAAGAATTTTTTCATCGCCCTGGTCGAGGAACGCGGCGACGGCCGGTATATCACCTTCCCCTACTTTGTCGATACCAACGATCCCCATTTCCACGGCCTGGAGATCAAACTCGACCAGGAACAGCGGACGATCACCGGCTATCTCCTCGAAACCCGCCGCCCGCTGTTGCTCACCCCGGAAAATTTTACCCGGATCTGCCGGGACTATAATATCCGCTGCATCGGCACCCCCCCTCATTCCTGGCTGGGGGCCCCTTTCTATCTCGAAGACCTCGCCGGGGCGGTGGCGGTGCAGAGCTACGGCAACATTGTCTATACCGAGAAAAACAAGGAACTGATGGCCTTTGTCGCCCGCCATATCGGCGATGTCCTGAAACAAAAACGGGCCGTCGATGCCTTCAGAAAAGCCAAAGACCGGGCGGAAATGGCGGAAAAGAACAAGAGCAACTTTCTCGCCAACATGAGCCACGAGATCCGCACCCCGATGAACGGCATCATCGGTCTGACCGAACTTGTTTTAAAATCGGATATCTCCGGCTACCAGCGAACGTATCTGGAGATGGTTCATTCGTCGGCCGACCGACTGCTCAAACTGATCAATGACATCCTTGATTTTTCGAAAATCGAAGCGGGGAAACTGGAACTGAAGATCACCCCCTTCGGCCTCCGCCATACCATCACCGACTCCCTGGAGATCCTGGCCATCGGCGCCGCCAAAAAGGGCATTGCCCTGATCGTCGACTGCGCCGAAGATGTGCCCGATCAGCTGCTGGGCGACGCCGGCAAACTCCACCAGATTCTCACCAACCTGGTGGGAAACGGCCTCAAATTCACCCATCAGGGCAGCGTTACCCTGACCGTCCGGCCATCGCTCCCCTTGCCGAAAATAAGTGACCCTGTTGACCTCAGTTTTCGGATCGCCGACACCGGAATTGGCATTCCTAAGAACGAAATCCCTCATATCTTCGAGGCCTTTAACCAACTCGGCACAACCCGGGATGCCAATCAGCAGGGGACCGGTCTTGGCCTGGTCATCGCCGCCGAACTCGTCGAAATGATGGGGGGGAAAATCCGCGCCGAAAGTCACCCGGGAGTCGGCACCACCTTTTATTTTTCCGCCCGGTTTCCGCTGGCGCCGCCGGCAACCGCCGCCCAACCAACGCCGGTGGTAGAAAAGCGAAAAAATCGCCAGTCCCTGCATATTCTTCTCGTCGAGGATGAGTATATCAACCGGACGCTGGCGGTGTCCGTCCTGGAACGGGAGGGGTGGGAGGTGACGGTTGCCGAAAACGGTATCCAATCGCTCGAGCTTCTCGATCATTACGGTTTCGACCTGATTCTCATGGACATCCAGATGCCGGAATTGAACGGTTATGAAACTACGCGAATCATCCGACGCAAGGAGAAACAGAACGGCCGCCATATTCCTATCATCGCCATGACCGCCTATGCGGTCGTCGGTGACCGGGAGAAATGCCTGGATGCCGGGATGGACGGCTATATCTCCAAGCCCATTCATCCCGACCGGCTGCTCGATGAAATTGAAAGCGTCCTGCATCGCTCCCCCAACTACCCCAATTAACCGCCACCTGACCATAACCAGAGGGGAGATTGTATGCAGAAGTTACAAAATCTTTTTGCCGAAGCAGTCGGTCTCCATCAGCGCCGTAAGTTTGCCGAGGCGGAAAAGCTGTACCGGCAGGTTCTGCATATCGTCCCGGAGAATCGCCATGTCCTCGCCAATCTCGGCATCGTCTGTCGTGATCTGGGTAAATTGGCGGAGGCCGAAGCCTACTGCCGGCAAACGATCGCCGCCGCTCCCGATGACCCGGAGCAGCACCTCAACCTCGGGGCCGTCCTCGAGGCCCGCCGTGACCTGGACGGGGCCAGGGTGGCTTACCAAAAGGCCCTGGACATCGCCCCGGGCCATCCCAAGGTATTGAACAATCTCGGCAAGCTCCTGCACCAGCAGGGAGATGACGCCAGAGGCCTTGCCCTCCTCGAACAGGCCATCCGCATTGAACCGAATTATCCCCTGGCCCTGAACAACCTCGGGGTTATTTACAGCGAACGGGGAGAGCTTGCCCGTGCCGGTCGATGTCTTGAAAAAAGTGTCGAGCTTGATCCCGGCAACGTCAATGTTCTCTACAACCTGGCCGGGGTCTGCAACGGCCTGAATAATTTCCCCAAGGCCAAAGCCATCCTCAACCGGCTGCTGGCCATCGACCCCGGACATCAGGCCGGACGGCACATGCTGGCCGCCCTGTCGGGCACCAATCCTCCTTCGGCCCCACGGGAATATGTCGAGGAGACTTTCGACAAATACGCCCACCGGTTTGACACCCA
>JBBRGP010000069.1:0-10425 GCA_038224105.1 Desulfobulbales bacterium
GGGTAGGTCGTTGAGGATGTCCTGCAACATCGACGAGAGGTTGTTGGCACTTTTTTCACAGGCGTCGAAGAGCAGTTCATACAGATCGGGATAGACCAGTTCGATCGAATGGGCTTCGGCCACCGCCCGGCCTTCATCGAGAAGCCGTTTCATCAGGGTGATCGATTCCATTTTGGAGGTCAGCGACCCGTTCGGAACCTCGAGAATTGCCGACACCGGATTGATGGCGGCATAGGTGATGACCTTGCACCAGAGCCGGCCGATGATCTGCTTCACCATCTGGGTCTCGATGCCGCAGTTGTTAAAGACCTGACTGATGTTTTCCAGCCGGTTGGAAAATTTGTCGTCGAGTTCGCCGATATAGGTTTTGGTGAGAGCACCTTTCCTGACCCGGGCGTCACTCAGGGCGGTTCCCGACATGAAGGTTATCCCGACAAGAATATTGCGTTCCGGAACAATTTTTCGTGCCGCCTCGAGGTTGTCGAGTCCGGTCTGGATGCAGAGCAGCGGACAGGTGTCGGTGACCAGGTGGGCGACGTCCTTTACCGCGGGGACGGTGGCCTGGGATTTGACCAGGAGCAGGACCAGATCAGCAGCCGTCAGCGAGGCCGCGGAACTCAGCGCCCGCACCGGGAAGCATTCGGCGTCATCGGGATGATCCCCGTCATCTTCGAGGAGACCGATCCCCTTATTCCGCAGCGCTCCCAAGGTATTCCGGTCAGTATCGATGAGAGTGATCTCGTTGCCGCCTCGAATCAAAAAGGAGCCGAAGAGTCTGCCTATCGCACCGCCGCCAACAATCACAATCCGCATGGTTTGCCTCCGAAAACTGGTAATGCTGGAAATGAAAGACGATCGCCAGATCTTCCCTTGCCGCCAGTTTTTGGCTCTGGGGGAAAAGTTTCTTCTTCATATTGTATAGTTAGTCGACGGGGAATGCAAATCCGCAATTGCGCGTTCGGCTAACCGGCCGCCGACAGGCCGCGGCCAAAAAGCCTCCGTCACCTCCTCTCGCGCGGCCTACATTCCCTGATCTTTGGTTGTTTTCTTCGGCAACACATGGGTGGGGCTACCGAGAAAGATCTCCGCTGCCTCGCCCGCGGTTTCCGAGAGCGTCGGGTGGGGGTGCAGGGTCAGGGCCAGATCTTCGGCCAGGGCGCCCATTTCGATGGCCAGCGTCGCTTCGCCGATCAAGCCCTCGGCACCGCGGCCGGTGATGCCGATGCCCAGAATGCGCCCCTCTCCGGGATCGGTGATAAGCTTGGTCAACCCGTCGGCCATGCCCAGACTTTGGGCCCGCCCGGAATATTTCCAGGGGAAGCGGTGCACCGCATGCGGAATATTCTCGTGCCGGGCCTGCTCCTCAGTCAGGCCGCACCAGGCGATCTGCGGGTCGGTGTAGACAACGGCCGGGATAACGCGGGCATCGAAACCGGTCTTTTTGCCGCCGATCACCTCGGCCGCCACCCGCCCCTGGCGGGTGGCCTTATGGGCGAGCCGCGCCCCGCCGGCGACATCGCCGACCGCGAAGATCAGCGGATCGGTGGTACGCTGGCTTGCATCGACCGTGATTACCCCCAGGTTGTCCAGGGTCACCCCGGTATGGTCAAGACCCAGATCGTCACTGTTGGCGATCCGGCCGATGGCGAGGAGGATCCGGTCGCCATGCAGGCGCTCGTTTTTGCCGTCCCGGGAAAAGCGGACGGAGACCCCTTCGTCCTCTTCTTCGACCCCGGTCACCTTCGCCCCGAGGAGGATCTCGGCAAACTGCCCGCCGAGGCGACGGGCGAGCGGGGCGATCAGATCGGGGTCGGCGGCAGCGAGCAGGCGGTCCTGCTGTTCCAGTACGGTCACCCGGCTGCCGAGGGCACAGTAAATCGAGCCGATCTCAAGGCCGACATAGCCGCCGCCGACAATTATCAAAGATTTTGGAATTTCGACGAGGGCCAGCGCCGCTGTCGAGTCGAGAATCCGGCCGCCGGGCGAAAAAATGAGGCCGGGCAGGGCCCGGGGCCGGGAGCCGGTGGCAATGATCGCGTGTTTGAAGCGGATACCGCTCAGTTCCGCCCCTTGCAGGCGGACCGCCCCGGAGTCAGCGAAGCGGGCGCGGCCATGGATGACGAGAATCCCGCGCCGCCGGGCAAGGGTCATCAGATCGTCGGCAATGGTGTTGACCACCTGCTGTTGCCAGCTCCGTATGGCGGCCAGATCAATCCTCGGCTCGCCGAAAACGATGCCCATCTTCTGTGCCGCCCGGGCATCCTGAAGCAATTGGACGAGGTGGAGCAAGGTCTTGGAAGGGATGCAGCCGGCGTGCAGGCACAGCCCGCCAAGCCGCGGCAGTTGATCCACCAGGGTGACGTCCAGGCCCAGGTCGGCACCCCGGAAGGCGGCACCGTAGCCGCCGGGGCCGCCGCCGATGACCAGCAGATCGGTACTCATCGCCATATCGCCCATTACCATGAGTTTCTCCCTATTTCGAACCCTCAAATCATGGTGATAAGCAGTTCATCCGGATCCTCCAGGGCGTCGATCACCAGCCGCAGAAAGCGGATGGCGTCGCCGCCGTCGACCACCCGGTGGTCGAAGCAGAGCATGATGGGCATGAGCAGCCTGGGGATTATCTCATGCCGGCCGCGGTCGTCGGTAACTACCGCCGGCTGCATCCGGCCCTGGCCGAGGCCGAGGATGGCCACCTCCGGATAATTGATGATCGCCGAGAAGTGGCTGCCGCCGAGGGCGCCGGCATTGGTGATGGTAAAGGTGCCGCCCTGCAGCTCCTCGCGGCTCTGTTTGCCGGCGCGGACTCTGGCGATCGCCCCATCCACCTCGACGGCCAGGTCCTTTATGCTCTTGCGATCGACGTCGCGGATCACCGGCACCACCAGACCACTTTCGCTGTCCACGGCAATGCCGATATGGAAGAAGTTTTTGACGATGATCTCCTGGGCCGCCAGATCGAGGCTGGCATTGAAACGCGGATAGGTTTTCAAGGCGGTGGTCACCGCCTTCATGGCAAAGACGGTCATGGTCAGACGGCCGCCACAGGCGGCGATTTCCCCTTTATGCTTCTGGCGGAAGGCTTCGAGCATGGTGATATCGACACTGTCCTGACAGTGGACATGGGGGATTTGGCTCCAGGAGGCGGTCATCTGGGCGGCGGTCGCCCTCCGGATCGAGCGAAACGGCAGCCGCTCGACCGGGCCCCAGCGGGTGAAATCGGGCAGGTCGGTCGGCACCGGTGCAAGCGGCTGGGCCCTGGCGACCGGCGGAAACGGCGGCGCCGGTAGCGGCGGGGCGGTCTGTTCCTGGCGCCGGGCCTGGGCCTCGACATCCTCCTTGGTGACGACGCCGCCCGCCCCGGTCGGTTTGACGACGGCGCGGAGGTCGACGCCGAGTTCCCTGGCCAGCCGTCTGGTCGAGGGTGAAGCCGGCACCGGCCTCTGCCGGTAGTCCCTTGGCGGTTGCACCTTTTCCGGCGGCGAGGAGGCATCGGGGGATGCGGAAATTTGCTCACCATTAGTCCGAAAGGTCATCAGCACGTCGCCTACCATCGACCTGGCCCCGACCTCGACAAGAATGTCGGCGACGGTTCCGGCGAAGGGGCTGGGGATTTCCACGGCCGTCTTGTCGGTCTCGATTTCCAGGATGATGTCGCCTTCCCGGATGGTCTGGCCGGGGATAACCGGAATGGCGAGGATCTCCGCTTCATGAACCCCTTCGCCGAGATCCGGCAGCCGAAAAGATCTGGTCATAGATACTCCCTTAGCTGTTGAGGGTGCGGCGGGCCGCCGCGGCGATCCGCGCCGGTCCCGGGATATAACTTTTTTCCCGGCTGAAATAGGGAATGATGAGATCGAAGCCGGTGACCCGTTCGATCGGCGCCTCGAGGATGAAGAAGGCCTCTTCCATGAGCCGGGCGGCGATCTCAGCCCCGGCGCCGAAACTGCGCGGCGCCTCATGGACGATGACCGCCCGCCCGGTTTTGCTGACCGAGGCCACCAGCAGCTGGGTATCGAGGGGGGAGAGGGTGAGAAGATCGATGACCTCGGCTGTCACCCCGTCCTTTTGCCGAAGGTCATCGGCCGCTTCCAGGGTCGGCCGGAGCATCGCCCCGTAACTGATCATGGTCAGGTCGTCGCCGCTTCGGACCATCTGGGCCTTGCCGATGGGCAGGGTCTCCTCCTCCTCCGGCACTTCCTCGCGGAAGGCCCGGTACAGGGCCTTTCCCTCATAAAAGATCACCGGGTCGGGATCGCGGATGGCGCTGACCAAAAGAGCCCTGGCATTGCGCGGACCGGAGGGGATGATCACCTTCAGACCCGGGGTGTGCGCCCAGTAGGCCTCCCGGCTCTCCGAGTGGTGTTCGAGAGCCCGCACCCCGCCGCCGTAGGGAGCGCGCATGACCATCGGTACATGGAGCCGGCCTTGCGACCGCCAGCGCATGCGGGCGGCGTGATTTTCGAGCTGATGGAAGCCCTGGTAGGCAAAGCCGGAGAACTGGATCTCGCAGACCGGTTTCAGTCCGTACACGGCCATGCCGATCGACATCCCGACAATCGCCGATTCGGCCAGCGGCGTATCGACCACCCGCTCCTCGCCGAACTCGGCAAAGAGACCGTCGGTTACTCGAAACACCCCGCCGTCCCGGCCGATATCCTGGCCGAGGAGGATCACCGCGTCGTCTTGCTGCATTTCCTGGCGAAGCGCCATATTCAACGCCTCGACCATCGTCATCTTAGCCATGGTTGGCCCCTCCCTTCGCTCCGATGCCGCTATCCAGCTCCCTGGCTAAGGCCTCCTTTTGGGCGCGAAGTTCAGCCGGCAGTTCGGCGTAGAGATGATCGAACATATCCAGGGGCTGGCCGAGGTATCTCATTTGCTCCTCGGCCCGGTCGATGGCGGAGCGGATTTCCTTTTCGACCTCCTCGTCGAGTTCGGAAAGACGGTGGGTGGTGAGGATATTTTTCTCGACCAGGTATTTGCGGTAACGGATCAGCGGATCACGAGCCTTCCAGCGCTCGACGTCCTCCTCGCTCCGGTACTTCTTTGGGTCGTCGGCGGTGGTGTGCATCATGATCCGGTAGGTCACGCATTCGAGGAGGGTCGGTCCGCCGCCGCCGCGGGCTCTGGCGACCGCCTCCGCTGCCGCCAGATGGACGGCGAGAATATCGTTGCCGTCCACCTGTATTCCCGGCATGCCGTAGGCCAGCGCCTTCTGGGCGATGGTCCTGGAGCGGGTCTGGCGGGCCAGGGGAATGGAGATTGCCCACTGATTGTTCTGACAAACGAAGACGACCGGGGTCTGATAGACCGCGGCGAAGTTGAGTCCTTCGTGAAAATCGCCCTCGGAGGTGCCGCCGTCGCCGAAAAAAGTCATCACCACCTCGTCGGTCCGACGGTACTTCGCGGCAAAGCCAAGCCCGACTGCGTGGATGATCTGAGAGGAAACCGGCACCGACATCGGCATATCGTGCTGGTTGTCGGGGATAATGGTGCCTTCGTTGTAGCCGTTATAGTAGAGGAGGATGCTTTCCAGCGAGCGGCCGCGCATGATCTCCGCCGCCGTTTCCCGAAAAGAGGGGGCCAGCCAGTCCCGGTCGCGCAGGGCCGCAACGCTGCCGATCTGCGCCGCCTCCTGGCCCTTGATCGGGGGGAAGGTGCCGATCCGGCCCTGGCGCTGGAGATCGAGCATCCGTTCGTCGAAGCGCCGGCCGACCAGCATCGCCCTGTACATCTTCAGGTGCAGGTCATTGCCGATCTGGGGTTCCAGTTCGGCGTCGAGGTTGCCGTATTCATCGAGGATGGAGAGCAGTTCGACACCAATTTCCGGATCGAGGTATTTTCGTCCCATATGAAGGCTCCTGTGTCGGTTGGTGAGGTATGGTCCTGGCAGCGGGAGATGGTTCTTCTTTGCAGTATAACCATGGGTGAGGAAATATCAAAGCGTTTGAGGATATTACCGGGGTGAGAAACGTTGCCGGAACGGCTTGGGCCTTTTCCTTTCAGGTATCGCCGGCCGCTGGGCGATGGGGAGGAGGTCGGCGAGTAGGGGACTTTTTCGCCTCGGTATTCCCTGGGGCTGGGGCGCCTGCGATAAGGACCAAGAGCGCGAGCCGACGGGGCCCGCCTTCATTGTAGTTTGGCCGGGTGATATTTGAACGGTTTTGACTCAGGTCAATGGCACCCTCGAATCTTCCGGGGTAAATACTATCTGGAGGCTTGACCGCCGCCTGAGGCGGGAGTATTACCCACCGATTCTATCCATAAACTTGAGTTGTACGGCACCCCCATGATCACGACGATTTTTACACTTCCCGCCCTGCTCTTCCTTGCCGCTCATGCCTTTCGCATGGCGAGCCCCGGCGGCGCCCTGTTCTGGCTGATCGCAGTTCTGCTTGCGGTCCTGCCGGGGGCGTGGAAAAGCTGGGGACTGGCCGGACTTCTCGGATTCGGCACCTGGCTGTGGGGCGACATCACCTTTACCCTGGTCCAGCAGCGTATCGCCCTTGGCCTGCCCTGGCTGCGTCTGGCGGCAATACTCGGTTCGGTATCCCTGCTGTGCCTGGCGGCCGCCGTCATGAACTGGCGCCGGGCGCGTCGCCGGAATCGTCCCGGCGACCTGGTGCAGGGGCTGACCTTTCTCCTCACGGTCGCCGGGCTGGCCATCGCCCGGCAAAAAGCCCCGTTTGACATTATACTTTTCGATCGATTTTTTGCCGGCGGCGGCTGGCTTGCCGTCATCCTCCTCGGTTGCTATGCGGCCTGGGTCGCCGGCAGAATGCTCCAGCCGAACACTTCGGCAAGATGGCGTCGGACCGTCTGGCTTGTCTTTTCGGCAGTTTTTTTTCTCCAGCTTGCCCTGGGCCTCCTCGGCTTCGAGCGGTTTCTCATGACCGGCACCCTGCATCTCCCGGTACCGGCGCTGATCGCCGCCGGGCCATTATACCGTGGCGATGGGTGGTTCATGATCATTTTGTTTGCGATCACCCTGGTTCTGGTCGGCCCGGCCTGGTGCAGCCATCTCTGTTACATCGGGGCCTGGGACAACTGGGCGGCGGCCGGCAGGCCGCGGGCCGGCACCCTGCCCGGATGGACGAACACCCTGCGCTGGCTGATCTGTCTTGCGGTCCTCGCTACCGCGGCGGTGCTTGGCCGAAGCGGTCTGCCGGTTGCCCTCGCCGTCGCTCTTGCCGCGGTCTTCGGCCTTGGCGGGGTGGCCATGATGCTCACCTGGTCGCGGCACAACGGCATGATGACCCACTGCACCACCTATTGCCCGATGGGACTCCTGGCCAATATCTTTGGTAAAATAAACCCGTGGCGCATCCGTATTCGCCGCGAATGCTGCCAGTGCGGGATCTGCAGCCGTTTTTGCCGGTATGGCGCCCTTTCCGCCGTGGATATCGAGCGTCGCCGCGCCGGGTTTCGCTGTTCGTTGTGCGGGGACTGCCTGTCCGGCTGCCCGCACGGCCACCTGCACTACCGCTTCCCTGGTCTGACCGATGACACCGCCCGCAAAGGTTTTATCGTCATCATCGTCGCCCTGCATGCCATTTTCCTGGGTGTCGCCCGGCTGTGAGGGTGCTCGGGCGGATCGTCAATGGCCTCAGGCAAACCACTGGCGCAGGGCAAAATATGCTAAAGGAAGGAAGATGGCGGGGATCAGGTTGCCGACCCGGATTGTCGTTATCTTGAGCATGTTGAAACCGATGGCCATGATCAGCAGGCCGCCGACGGAGGTCATCTGGGCAATGGTTTCCGGGACGAGGAGATTTTTCATGAGGCCGGCGGTAAGGGTGATGATGCCCTGATACAGGAACACGGCAAGGCTCGAAAACATCACTCCCGGACCCATCGTCGAGGCAAAGATGATCGAGGTCACCCCGTCGAGCACCGATTTGGCGAACAGGGTCTGGTGGTTTCCGGTCAATCCGCTTTCGAGGGAGCCGATAATCGCCATGGAGCCAACGCAAAAAACCAGACTGGCGGTGACAAATCCCCTGGCAAACGACTTTGAATCGGCTGCCTTGGCAACCACTTTACTTTCGAGATAGGCACCGAAAACTTCGAGTCTTTTCTCGATTCTGATACCCTCGCCGAGCACGGCGCCGATGATTACCGAAAAAATGACCACCATCATATCGTTCGATACCAGGGCGCTTTTTATCCCGATGAGAACGACCGACAGCCCAACCCCACTGAGAATGATTTCTTTGTAATTACCGGCAATTCCCCGGCTAAAGAGCAGTCCGAGCAGGCTGCCGGCGATGATGGCTAAAGTGTTGGCGACTGTTCCGAGCATCTTCGTTACCGAGTTGTAAGGGTGAAAGGTTCGAGGGTGATCCGGCGATACGGCCATCGCAGGCAACCACCTCGTCGAGGAGGCAGTTATACCACCCGAAAGAGATTTTGAAACGGTTCTTTTCATGACGGCAGGAAGAGGCGTCAGGGGAGAGCGCGGGACCGCGGGGAGTAACGGTAAATGGTTTCGGCAACTGTTTGGGACGGGGCTGTCGAGCTTTATCTTCGTTTGGCCCGGTCGTCGCCGGAAAATTGTCGATACGTCCATCCTTGGCGGCACAACTATAGTGGTCAGAAACCGGTGACGATTGCTTCATTGCAACAATGGGAATATTTCCCAATTGTCAATATTTATCAACGGCCGCTTGTGATAAAGACCGGAAAGCTTATAGTAAAAGACACGGTATTGTGTATCCCTTTGAACGAAAGAGAAAATGAGGCTTTTCAGCATACCGGCCAATGATCGAAAATTCAGCAAGATCCGCGGCATTTAAGATCTGCTGGATTATTTGACGCGGGGGATCAATGGTTGATTCCGGGAGCACAAGAGGTTGCTGGTGAAAACGAAGAGAGGAGATCAAAGCAGTTTTCATTGGCCACTACCGTGCAGGAGAATTTCAGTGCATGTATGCAGGTAATGGTTGGGCTCAAATTCTAACACCCCACGAGGGGTATACATATCTTGAAAAAGGCTGGTTTCTTGCAAAAAACAAGAAATCTGTTTTTCAGTTACTGAGGAGATGGTCATGGAAATCAATGATTATTGCAAAGGTGTCAACACGGAGCTGACCGAATGGAAAACGCGGCTACACGATGTGATCAGTAAAATCGAACATCTGCCAACCGGTGATAAGCAACGGATGTATGAAGAGGTCAATGGGCTGCATATCTTTATGGCCGAGTTGGAGGAAAGAATTGAAAGACTGCGGACCGAATGCCCGACTGAATGGAGACCCGATCCGACAAAGGTCAGCTATAATGTCAAAGGTCTGAGCAGCAGGTACAATGGCAACCCTGGAATCCATTTCGATTACGATTTTGGTGGATAAATTACTGCCGTGTTTTTTTATGCCGCTCAGTATTCATGCGACATGAGGAGATAGCTATGAAACAGCAAAGAGAAATGGTCGAGTCATTCCTGATGGCTCACCAGGATTTCATGAAAGGGTTGGATAATTCGTTTATAGTCATGGAACGTGACCTCAGCGAGGCAGCGGATTTTGATGCGAAATGCACAGGCGAATGGTGCAGAACGACAGAGAACACCATCGATGAGCTTGCCAAATTCGTCTATTCCATCAGTGAACCCCGGTGGTTCACCGATCAGGATTCGAAGATGATTTCCGACCTGAGACACCGAATCCATGATATTTACGCAAAATTCAGAGGGATCAGTTCACGTTCCACCCATTAATCTCAAGCCCCTCAGGGAGGCACCCCTATCAGCCCCCCTTGCGGGGGATAAGGACCTTCATGAAATTCGTTTTTTAAAAAACAAGAAATGAATTTCTAAGGTACCGATCAACCCGGCGATGCCCTGCATTAAGGGCTGCGCCGGGTTTCCTTTAATGGGGCGCTGGCAATCAGCATGCCAGCGAGTCCGGCCGGCTTGCCTGGTTCATTCGCCGCTTCAACAAAGTCTTTGACCTGTGCAAGGTGTTTTATGAAAGGATAGTCGGCGGGTCCTTCGGCAGGCCGCTGCGTTTCCTCGCCCTCTATGGCGCCATCGTCGCCGTCACTGTCTTCCTGTTTCTGCGGCTCCCCCCGTCTCGAACGGTACAACAGCATTTTCTTGGCGCCAAAAACATCCGAGCCATGGCCGGAACCGCTGGCCAATGCAAGCTGTCCGGCCCCTTCAAATCCGGGGCCGGGGTCTGGAACTTTGCCCCGCAACTGACGCTGCCGTCTTCGACGCCGGCAGCCGCTCGGCCCAGCTGCAAGTGGCTGAAGTTGATCGAGACATCGATCTTGCCCAGTACGAAAAGGCGATACAGACGGCCTGCCGGGAAGTGGCTGATGCCCTCGCCCTGCGCTGCACACTCGATGAGGAGGTGGCGGCGCAGGAGTTCTTGGTCACCGCCACCGCCAGAAGATACACGCTCTCCCAGGCCCGTTATGAAC
>JBBRGP010000070.1:0-10395 GCA_038224105.1 Desulfobulbales bacterium
GGCCCACCCCACCCGGGCAAATACGAAGAGCAGCAGGCAGAGCAGCCACTGACCGTCGCCAACCAGCACCAGCAGGACGGTAAAGGCCAGCCCGAGACAGAGAAAAAAGAGGAAGAACCGTTTCTTCCGGTCCTGATAGTCGGCCATCGCCCCGAGGACCGGGGCCATGACCGCCAGGATCAGGGAGGCAAGCGAATTGGCATAGCCCCAGTAGGAGGTCGATTCCACCCCGCTCATCGCCTGCGCCGCCAGGTCCTTGAAATAGATCGGCATCAGCGCCGTGACCACCACCAGGGCAAAGGCGGAATCGCCGACGTCATAGAGCACCCAGCTCCATTCCTCCCTGGTCATCTTGGGCCGTTCAGCCATTCCTCTCCTCCTAAAGACCATTGCCGTGTTGACAGCAGGACCGTCGATACCTATAAGCTTGCAGACCGTCGTATCTCGACCAAAGTTCTACCACAAGACAAGGAATATTGCCGATGCCCATCCTTACTTACCTGTCACTGACCCTCACCATGCTCCTGTGGGGCGGCACCTTCATCGCCGGGCGATTGCTGGCGGGGGTTGTCGAACCGGCGAGTGCCGCCTTTCTCCGCTTTCTCATTGCCTCGGTGGCGATGGTGGCGGTGACCCGGCTGGTCGAGGGCAGGCTGGCCCTGCCGCCGCCAAGGATGTGGCTGCCCCTCAGCCTGCTCGGCATGACCGGGGTCTTTGCCTACAATATCTTCTTCTTCAACGGCCTGCATCATATCAGCGCCGGCCGGGCCTCGCTGATCGTCGCCGGCACCCCACTGGTCATCACCATTTTTGCCGCGATGTTTCTCCGTGAACGGCTCACCCGCCTGAAGGTTTCCGGTGTTTTGATTTCACTGATCGGCGCGGTCCTGGTCATCAGCAACGGTCACCCGGGCTCGCTTTTTTCCGGCGGCTTCGGCCGGGGCGAACAGGCACTGCTCGGCTGCGTCGTCAGCTGGTCGGCCTATTCGCTGATCGGCCGGTCGGTGCTACGCTCCCTTTCGCCGCTGACCGCCGTCTGTTATTCCTCGGCGATCGGCGCCCTTCTCCTCGCTGTCCCTGCCGCCCGGGAAGGGTTGTTCAGCCACCTGGCGGCCATCACCCTGCCGGCCTGGACGAGCCTTGCCTATCTCGGCATCGGCGGTACCGCCATGGGATTTTCCCTTTATTACCAGGGAATCAAGAAAATCGGGGCGAGCCGGGCAGGGATTTTTATCAACCTCGTGCCGGTATTCTCCCTGCTGTTATCCTGGTTCATCCTCGGCGAGTCGATCAAACCGGTGGTCCTGGCCGGCGGCCTGCTCGTTCTCGGCGGCGTGACCCTGGCCAACGCCCAGAAAACCCGGACCTGACAACGATCCGACCGCAATTATCACTGCAACGGCATAAGGGGGTAAGACGGCCGATCCTTTGGAGTTAAAAAAAGAGGAAACGGTGGCCGTTGTTCCTGAAAAAAATCAGGCAGGGAGAAAATATCGACGGCGTCACCGGCCGCATCCTCAGGTGTCGCCATTACTGGCGATCAGAAGGAGGGACAGTTCGACCGGGATTTGCCAGTGGTGGAGGGGTAGAGCAGCCGCAACGAAAACTTGAATAACAGCCAAGCTATTTCGTAACGGCTCCTCGACGTGTTTACGGAGATGAACGCCACCCGCCCCTCCGTACTGTTCGCGCCTATTCAATCAGAAAAGTTTCGAGCGGTTCACCGGCGTCTATACGTGCCTTGAAGACGTTAGGCATGCGGCCCTGCCCAGTCCAGGTAATACGCTCGCCGAGTTCATTCCACACCTCGTATTTGGCGTGACGCGGGCTGCGTTTTCCTGATTTATCAGGGGAAAGCTCCGATAATTCATCCAATAGAATCCCATCGGCTGCGATCATATCCCGGTATTTCCGGATTTTCTCCAATCTTTCTTCGTTCTCCCGCTTCTCATCAGCTTCTTCGGAAATCCGCTCTTCAATAATGGTCTGCAGTTTAACTTTAACTTCTTCCAATTGATCAACGCTTAATTCTTTGACTGCGCTTTTAAGGCGCCGTGAGTGGGTGATGATTCGTAAAAAGTCGCTCATGTTATTTTCCTCTTTATTTATATTCATAATATCTAATACTGCCGATTTTCACCTGCTAATATTAGCCTAATAATTCGCCATGTCCAGTTTTTTTAGCATAGACAATCATCGGCGCCGCACTTTTTTTTGTTCTGTTCACCTTGCCGTCATTTCCGATTTTGCCGGAGACCCCAATTTTTTATGGTTTTTTTAATTATCTCTCCACTGGTTTCCGGTACCGAAGAAACCATTTACCAAACATGATATTTTCATAAATCCGCATGGTTAGCTATCCTTTATCTGCCCATTATTTCCTTTTTTGGGATTGCTTTAGTGCTTTAGAAAAACTATTTGCTGGCTTTTTACCAAGAATTTTTCGTGAAGAGACTTATACCCCTTAGAGATACCATTAAGAGTTCGGTTGATCGGGGTTAGGTCTACAATTACGAGGATATTGACAACCGCTGATCGGCTGAGTGTCAACATTATTTTCCTCCTTCTTTGTATGTATGCGAGGCCGGGTGGCAACACCATACCTTCCTGTTAGAAATTTCTGATTTTGACTATTTTATTGCCCGGAAATCATTTCTTGCTGTTGCGTGCCCTCCAGGTTGATTTTTTGTTTTTTTCAAGAAATCAACCTGGCTCAAGGTACCCAGCCCCCGCAAGGGGAGCCTGAAAAGAGTACCCCCTTGCGGGGTGTTAGTCGTCGTGAATCTTGACAGGATCACCGCCACAAACAATGTGGCCGCTCCCCCATGGCAGGAATCGTCTCGGCGATATCCGGAAAATATTCGGGGATCGTCGCCAGCCAATCGGTAACGCCGCTGTCTGAAATCCTTGCGCCGAGTGCATTTTCGCATTTGCAAATATCTTAATACCGGCTATCATTTTCTCCATCTTTGCATATTTACCCTGCCACAACTCGTCAATTACATTATCACTCTTGGTTCCCACAGAAGGAGACGTTCATGGTCGAGATCATGCACAGCAATATTCTGGAACTCTTCGAACTGCGCAAGCATGCCCTTGCCGGGGGCGGGGACAAACGCATCGAAGTCCAGCATAAAAGAGGAAAACTCACCGCCAGAGAGCGTCTGCACCTGCTGCTCGATGAAGGCTCCTTCGAGGAGATCGACATCCTCAAGGTCGGCCGCGGCGCCTCGGCCGGTGACAGCGTGACCCATCCCGGCGATGGCGTCATCACCGGTCACGGCACCATCAGCGGCCGCGAAGTCTTTGTCTTCAGCCAGGATTTCACGGTGATCGGCGGTTCCCTGGGCGAGGGCCATTCCCAGAAAATCTGCAAGGTCATGGACCTTGCCTACCAGGTGGGATCGCCGATCATCGGCCTCAACGACTCCGGCGGGGCCCGGATCCAGGAAGGTGTCGATGCCCTTGCCGCCTACGGCGAGATTTTCCACCGCAATGTCCATGCCAGCGGCGTCATCCCGCAGATTTCCTGCATCATGGGACCCTGCGCCGGGGGCGCGGTATACAGCCCTTCGATCACCGATTTCGTCTTGATGGTGGAGGGGACCTCGCACATGTTCGTCACCGGCCCCAATGTCGTCAAGACCGTCATCCACAAGGATATCAGCTCGGAGGAACTAGGGGGAGCAGGGGCGCATGCGGAAAAAAGCGGCGTTGCCCAGTTCGTCTACCCAAATGACATCCTCTGCCTGCGGGCGGTCCGGCAACTCATCAACTATCTCCCATCCAACAACCGCCAGAAGGCCCCGATCCTCAATCTCAACGATCCGCCGGATCGGATCGACCTCACCCTCGATTACCTGGTGCCGCCCAATGCCAACCAGAGTTACGACATGAACGTCCTGATCTACAGCATCCTCGACGGTGCCGAATTCATGGAGGTGCATTCGCGCTTCGCCGGCAATATCATCTGCGGCCTCGGCCGGCTCGGCGGCCAGACCATCGGCCTGGTAGCCAACCAGCCGGCGGTGCTGGCCGGGGCACTCGACAACAATGCCTCGTTCAAGGCAGCGCGTTTCGTCCGCTTCTGCGACAGCTTCAATATCCCCCTGGTCTGCCTGGTCGATGTCCCGGGATTCATGCCCGGTCCGGAGCAGGAACACGGCGGGATCATCCGCCATGGCGCCAAACTCCTCTATGCCTTCAGCGAGGCGACGGTGCCGCGGATCACCGTCATCGTCCGCAAAGCCTACGGCGGCGCCTACGTGGTGATGAACTCCAAACATATCCACTGTGACATCAACTATGCCTGGCCGACCGCCGAGATCGCCGTCATGGGCGCCCGCGGTGCCACCGAGGTCATTCACCGCCGCGACATCCAGAATGCCGCCGATCCTGAAGCCATGCTCGGTGAAAAGATGGAGAGCTATCGCCAGCACTTCATGAACCCCTTTCTCGCCGCCAAACGCGGCTACATCGACGATGTCATCTTTCCCCGCGACACCCGGCACCGGCTCATTCGCACCCTGCAGTTCCTGGAAAGCAAAAAAAGCAGCCGCCCTGACCGCAAACACGGCAATATTCCCCTGTGAGGCCCCCCATGTTCGAAAAAATCCTGATCGCCAATCGCGGTGAAATCGCCGTCCGTATCCTCCGGACCTGCAAGGCCATGGGCATCCAGACCGTCGCGGTCTATTCGGAGCCAGATTTTCGCAGCCTCCACGTCACCCAGGCCGACGAGGCGGTGCTGCTTGGCGGTGCCCGTCCCGTCGAATCCTATCTGGACATCGACAAAATCATAAACGCCGCCCTTGCCACCGGCTGCCAGGCAATCCATCCCGGTTACGGCTTTCTTTCCGAAAATGCGGGGTTTGCCGAAAAGGTCGCGGCCGCCGGCCTGGTCTTCATCGGCCCGCCGGCCGAGGTCATTGCCGCCATGGGCGACAAAATCGCCGCCAAAAAACTCGCCGGCAAGGCCCATATGCCTACCGTTCCGGGTCTAGTCGAGCCAGTTGCCAGCCTTGCAGAGGCTCTCGCGGCAGCGGAACAGGTGGGCTATCCGGTGCTGTTGAAACCGGCCAGCGGCGGCGGCGGCAAGGGTATGCGCAGCGTCGACCGCCCCGAGGAGATGGAATCGGCGCTGACCCTCTGCCAGCAGGAAACCCGCAAGTCCTTCGGCGACGCCCGCATCTTTGTCGAGCGGTATATCAAAAAACCCCGGCATATCGAAATCCAGATCCTGGCGGATCGGTACGGCAACGTCGTCCATCTCGGGGAGCGGGAATGTTCGATCCAGCGGCGGTACCAGAAGATCATCGAAGAATCGCCCTCCTGCGCCCTCGATCCGGCTCTGCGGGATAAAATGGGCACCCTCGCCTGCAATCTCGCCCGTACGGCGGGCTATGTCAGCGCCGGGACGGTCGAATTCATCCTCGACGAACAGGGGGATTTCTTTTTTCTCGAGATGAATACCCGTCTGCAGGTCGAACATCCGGTCACCGAGCTGGTCAATGACCTTGATCTCGTCGAGCAGCAATTACGTATCGCCTGCGGTGAAAAGCTCCCTTTCAGTCAAAAGCAGGTGCAGCTATCGGGCTGGGCGATCGAGGTGCGGATCTGCGCCGAGGATCCCCGGCGCGGCTTCGCCCATTCGGTCGGACTAATCACCCGCTATGCCGCACCCAGAGGCAGACAGGTGCGGGTCGATTCCGGCGTCAATGCCGGCAGTACCGTCAGTGTTTATTACGATCCCATGCTCGCCAAGGTCATCACCTGGGGGACGAACCGCGAGGCGGCCCGCAGGACGATGGTGCAGGCCCTGAACGGCTATCATATCGAAGGAATCTCGACCAATATCGATTTCGCCAATCAGATCCTTTCCCATCCGGTATTCATCCGCGGCGAGCTCTCCACCGATTTCATCCCCACCCACTTCCTCGACCCGCTCGCCAGAATAGCCGCACCACAGGATGTTCTGCATGCCATGGCGACGGCGACGACTCTCATCTACCACCTGCGCGAGAACCTCGTCCAGGTTTCCCTCCGACCCCTGATATCACGGGTGGGGGTTTCGATCCCGGCCAGAGGATATTATGAATACGTGGCCAAACACCAAGGAGATATCTTCCACATCCGCCTGGAAAAAATGGACGACGATCTCCACTGGCAGGTGCGGGTCAATGAAACCCAATACCACATCATCACCCCGCCGATGGAATTCTACCGGCGCCGAATGAAGTTGCGGATCGACGGCGAGGACGCCTATTTCCGCCTGAAATACAGCGGTAACTTCATTGAGGCCGCCTACTGCGGGGTGTCCGGGACTTTTGAGATTTACAATCCCCGGGAATGGCAAGTGGCCGCCCATATGCCGCAGCCAAAAGCGCACAGCCGAGGCAACGTCCTGGATTGCCCGATGCCCGGGCTGGTGGTGGCGGTCAAGGTGGCCGCCGGTGAACGGGTGTTCCGCGGCCAGGAACTGATCATCCTGGAGTCGATGAAGATGGAAAGCGCGGTGTCGGCGCCGGGCGACGGCGTCGTCGAATCCCTGTGCGTCAAACCGGGCGATGCGGTCGAGACCGGCACGGTCCTCGTCCATTTCGTTAAGGATTGAATGGAACCGGTACCACAGCATATTCATGTATCCTGTACCATGATCGAAAGAGATGGGCATGTCCTGGCGGCGCAGCGCAGCGAAACGATGAACATGCCACTGAAATGGGAATTTCCCGGCGGCAAGATGGAGCCGCACGAAAGCGCGGCCACCTGCCTTCAGCGTGAAATCCGGGAGGAACTGGGCATCGAAATTGCCATCATCACGGCGTTGCCGCCGACCGAATGGACGTATCCCGACTTCACCATCACCCTGTATCCCTTTGTTTGCCGGATAAACGGCGGAATACTTCACCTGACCGAGCATCGCGCCGTTTGCCGGCTGCGTCCGGAGAAATTGCCCACCCTCGATTGGGCTGAGGCGGATGTGCCGGTGTTGCAGGATTATCTGCGATACCTTCAAGGATAGTGTATGAGATTTGCATTCGCGCCGGGAATCTATGAGGCCCTGCTCAACGAAGAGATTCCCGATCTGCTCCAGCGACATCCGGAGCTGCGCTCGGTGTTCGGCATGGTCGATCCGGAAGAGGAGCCTGGCCGGTATGTCACTTTTCTGGCCGGTGTCATTGAACGGGCGCTGCAACAGGAACAAGACCCTGGTTCACGCCTTGAGCTCTGCAACAGGCTCATCGAGCTTTTAAGCGGCAGGGAAAATGGTGCCATCTATCCGGCAGCAGACTCACCCCTGCCGGCAAGACCCTGCTCCTGGAGATAACGCCACCCCACTATGGTCGGCAACAGCTGCCTCGCCCCCAGACACCTCTTGCCGAAACCAGCCTGTTCACCGGCTCACCCAGGGAACCCCAGCTTGCCCATGAGTTGCATGCCGAGATGGGTTCCGCCGGCGGGGTCGACATCCTGGTGTCATTCATCAAATGGACCGGCCTGCGCCTGCTCATGCCGGCCTTTGAAGATCTGCGGGTGCGGAACGTGCCGGTGAGGGTCATCACCACCTCCTACATGGGCGCTTCCGATGCCACGGCAATCGAGTGGCCTGCACGGCTGCCCAACTGCCCCACATCCTGGAGAAGTTTGCCGCCGAATTCGCAACATACTGGAACAGCCGGGAATTTATTCCCTTTGATAAATGTTCAGCAAAGAGGGAATCCCTTCCGCAACATTGCTTGGCGAGACGAATGAGCAGCAACGAAGCGAGTTGCTGCGTGATTTTCGTGAAGGAAAGCTGCTTTTTCTCTTCACCCGTGACGTACTTAACGAAGGGCTTGATGTACCGCTAATCAATACCGTCCTTTTTCTCCGCCCAACCGACAGCCTGACCGTCTTCCGGCAACAGCTTGGTCGCGGTCTTCGCCATGTACCGGAAAAAGATTGCCTGACGGTTCTCGACTTTGTCGGACGGCCGCATAAACGTCACCGGCTGGACAACAAGTTCAAGGCACTGCTGAGAAAAAGCCGTTTCGCCATCGACAGGGAGGTTGAACTGGATTTTCCCCATCTGCCCACAGGCTGCTCCATTCAGCTCGATCGCGTGGCGCGGGAGTACGTACTCAGAAATATCCGGGAGAATCTGCGCAGACTGCATTTCAGGTTCCGGAGCGGTTGCGGACCTTTGTCGAAGAGACCGGGCAACCCCTCACCTTCGGCAATTTCATCCGTTACCACGACTATGAGCCTGAACTGTTGTTGACCAGCGAGACCTGGACGCAGTGGAAAGCCAAGGCCCAGCTTGAATCTATCCCCCAGGACCCCGACCTTGCCCGACTGCAATCCGCTCTGATGCGGATTGCCACGATGAACGGTCCGCGGGAAATCATGCGAATGCAGCGGGTCATCCGCCAGCTTCTTCGACAAGACAAGAAGTCTGCCCTGCAAGAGGCAGCCGAAATCCGCATTCCGCTCCATTACCGAATATGGGGCAAGCCCGGCCCAGCATTACAGATTGCAACTCTTCAACAATCCTTTGCCAAACTGATGGCCAATCCTTCGGTACTGCACGACATGGAGGAGATTCTCATTTGGGCCGAAGACTCATCCCGAATCAGCGGAATCATGCCTGAGCTGCCTTTTCCCTGCCCTCTTGAGCTTCATGCTCATTACGGCAACACCGACATCCTTGCCAGTATGGGACAGGCAACGCTTCAGTCCGCCGGGCAACGCGGGGTCGGCGTAATTCATTGTCAACAAGCAAGAGCGTATGTCCTCCTCGTCACCTATCAGAAAACCGAACGGGAATTCTCGCCGAGCACCATGTATGCAGATTACCCCATCAGCAGAGAACTGCTGCATTGGAAATCTCAGGCCAATACCACCCTGATCTCAACCACCGGCCAGAACCTGATCCACCACGCGGAACGTGGATATACGATCTTGATATTTGCCAGGAATACCAAGAAGAAAAATGGCGTAACCTTGTTGTACACCTATCTTGGTCCAGCGGAACGGATAAGTTATTCCAATAAGCTTTCAAGTTGGCTTGAAAGTAGGGTGCACTCTGTGCACCGCCCTTATTGTCCCGTGGGACAGAATTGAATTCTGTCCCCGGCTGACCAGGATGTTGGTGCACGGAGTGCACCCTACGAAAAACAAATGCCATCTTGAATGCAAATGCGAATTACGAGGCAGAGAGACCGATAAAGATGATTTGACGTCTGCAGCATGAGATGCCGGCGGAAATGTTTGAGGAGAATCGACGGGGGCGGGTGATATCAGCCCGGAGCGATAATATTATCCACTGCTGTATGCCCCTCGGGTGTGCACATCTCGATACCACAAAGTGCACAGCGGTGGTCATAAACCACCAAAAGATTGGCGGCATCGGAATACTACCGGGAGTTGTAGGACAGTACGGAGGCAATCCCCAGGCCGAGTGGCGCGTATTCATAGGCAGGGGTAAGATGGACCTGATGATGGGGGCTGAAGGTCAGCTCCAGATCGTTTTCTTTATCCTCGGTATCGGTGTAGGTATAGTCGGCGGCGAAGGTGGTAACTGTTCGACCCCGAGGGAGTAACCGATCGAGGTCTCAGGTTCGAGATCGGGATTCGACTGCACCCAGAACGGGCTGTAAAAGAAGGGCACATCGTAATAGAGATCATGATAGCCTTTCAGCTGCACGACATGGCTGTCCGAGGGTTGCCAGGAGTCCCCGGCCGATACCCGGTGGCTGTCCTCGGTGGCCGGGCCAACCCCTTCTCGGTCAAGGACACTCGCCTCGCCCTTCAAATAAACACCGACATCGTCGGTCAATTTGATATCGGTCTTGGCCATGACCGAATGGCGGTAGGTGGGAATCGGGTCGATGCCGTTATTTTCTGTGTTTTCATAGGCATAGGTAAAAATATAACCCATCTTCTCGTGCCGGCTGTCGCCGAAATACGGGGAATATTCCGACAGATTGCGGCTGTGGCCGTCACCTGAAGGTCCGGTGTTCTTCCCGCTTACCACCTGTTCCTATGACGTCATACCAGCCGTAGGAGGCGGCGGCGCCGCCGATCGTTTCCTTGGGCGTCTTGCGGGTGATAACACTTTATCGAATGAAATATTATTATCCTCTTGACAACAGCGGCGCTCAGAGCTATGGTAACACTATATTCATTTTTGTGTTATTCGGCAACGGTTCATACGGTTACCAGAAAGAGGGATAAACCAAATCATTTGCCCGATCCAAGCCCATAATCAAAAAGAGGCAGTCCCATTTGACCTTGGCAAGGTCTGAGTTGCTGTTGCACACATCGCTGTTGCCTGCCATATCAACAGAGCCTCCCAGCAGCAACTCAGACCTTGTTGTTTGCTTTTCTCCTCCTGTGGCCATTGGGGGGAACGCC
>JBBRGP010000071.1:0-10345 GCA_038224105.1 Desulfobulbales bacterium
CTGGTCTGTACTGTGGATGTAATGGCTTGGGATTAGGCGCCTTCTGCTGTTCGCCCCTGCTGGGGGAGAGCCGTTCAGCGTTCAGTGCCAAAGCGGCGACCGCCCGGAATGGTGTTGGGCGCGGACCATTCTTTTCCGAAAATCGGGCAGGGGGTTGCCGCGCCGCACGGGGTCGAACCGCATCTTACTGTCGTCCGGCCATGGTGGCCTTGATAGGTGAAATCATCCCCGAACCCTCCGGCAAAAAGGGCGGCAGGCGGCATGAAATAAATCATCAATTAGCTAGGAAAGCCTGGCTAAATAACTGACTTTCGGCTTGTCTTTTTTTATTTTCGCGAGAAAATTTTTGCCTTGATAATAATTTCAATAATGAGTTTAATGGATTTGATAGCGAAACGGCCGGGTTATGGTTTTTTGCTGGACCAGACGGTCTCGCTCTCATTGATGCGCAAGTTTTCCACTCTCCCTGAAGAAAGTAATTCTTTATTATCATCTTACAGGAGGTTCAATGGACGTCGCACACCAAGCCAGCAGTACCGCCGCTAAACATTACACCCTCATCTCTGAGGCCGACCCTCCGAAAGGTGTCAATCTCGTCGGTTTTCTCCAGACTGCCTTGCAGATTCGAGGCCGTGTCGACACCGTCCGGGTTACCGACTGTGAACATGCCATAATGAGGATGGCACCGGTTGCCCCCTGTCTGGCCCTCAAGGAAAAGGGCTTTGATCCGGAGATGATCATCACCGGTCGCGACCGAAACCGCATCTCCTTCCAGGCTGATCTGCTTTCCGCCGCCGCCCTGGGGATTAAAAAAATTGTCATCAAAGAGGGTCACGATCCGGCCGAGGGCGATCAGCCGGTGGCCAGAACCAGCGGCGATCTGGACCTGGAAACGATGCTGCGATGTGTCGCCGCCCTCAACAGCGGCAAGGATCTTGCCGGCGAGCCCCTCGACGGGGCCACTGATTTCCAAATCGGGGTTGGGCTTGAGCTCTCCGATGATGTCAATTTTATTCGGGAGAAAGCCGAGTATTTCAAGAAACTTGCGGACTACGGCGTGAAATCGGTCACCCTGGGGCCGACGTATGATGTCAATATCGTCGAACAGTTCCTCCCCTTCGCCGAGGAGACCGGCATCCAGCTTTTCCCGTCGGTGATGTTTTTGAAATCCGTGACCATGGTTCGCTACCTCAACAACCTGCCGGGAGTCCCGTCGATTCCCCATGAGTTCTTGAAAAAAATGATGCAGGCTCCCGTCAAAAAGGATGCCGGCATGCAGGTAGCGGCCGATCTCCTCAGGGAACTGGCCCCGCTGGGAGATGGAATAGTGTTACTTGCCATTGGCTGGAAAGATAGACTCCCTGAATTTCTGGATATTATTGGTCGTTAGCGAGGTGCTATGACCGACGCCGTTCTGTCGACAGCCAATAAAGATCCGGGGGTTCTTCGCCAGGCACTGGGCCCCTACCATTATCTGCACACGATTCTCGAAGAAACTCCGAACGGAGTTGTGGTTGCAGGGATGAATCATACGGTGGTTCATGCCAATCCGGCGGCCAGCCGGTTCCTCGGGACGCCTTACGGCAAGCTCACCGGCAGGAGGGTCGACGAGATTCTCGGCGGACAAAATGGCGCCCTCTTCACGCTTATCCAGGACCATTTCCAGAAAGGCAATCACCATGAAGGCTGGAAGATCCGGCGCGAACTCGAGTTCTCCCGGGGCGAAGAACGGTGCATCCTGAACGGGGTGGCGGTGTATCCGCCCTCCTCGCCCGACTACTATCTCCTCTACTTTATCGACATCACCCAGCAAAGAATGCTCGAGGGGGAACTGCGAAGGCGTAACGCCTTTTTCCAGAACCTCATCGACAGCTCGGTGGACGGCATCATTGCCTCAGATATGAAGGGCCGGATCGTTCTTTTTAACAAGGGGGCGCAGCAGCTGCTCGGCTATGATGAAGAAGATACCCGGACCCTGCACGTGACCCAGCTGTACAACGAGGGCGTGGCCTATGAGCTGATCAAACGCATGCGCAGCGATGATTTCGGCGGCAAAGGCAAACTGCTGCGCCACGAATTGGTTGTCAAGCACAAATACGGTCACGACATCCCGGTGAGCTTTTCCGGGGGAATCATCTACGATCGCCACCTGGAAATCGCCACCTTTGGCCTGTTCACCGATCTCAGGGCGATGCAGCAGATCGAGGAGAATCTCGAACAGACCCACCAGATGCTGATGCATTCGGAAAAAATGGCCGGACTTGGTCGCCTGGCGGCGGGGGTGGCCCACGAAATCAACAACCCGATGTCGGGGATCATGCTCTATGCCAATCTGGTCCAGGAGGAGCTGGGCGATGGTCATCCTTTGCGCGAGGACCTGCAGACGATTATCCATGAGGCGGAGAGATGCAAGGTTATCGTCGCCGACCTGTTGGAATTTTCCCACCAGAACACCTACGACATGGAGCCCGTCGATTTCAACGACGTCATTCAGAAGACCCTCACCATTCTCCAGCATCAACCCCTTTTTCACAACATCGTCATCATCCGCCAGCTCGACCCCGATCTGCCGCCGATCTACGGCAACTCGATCAGGCTCAACCAGGTGGTCATGAACCTCGTCGTCAACGCCGCCCAGGCGATGCATGGCAGCGGGCGCCTGCGTATCACCAGCAGGACCAGGGCCAATAAGGACATCAATGAAATATCCATAGAAGATACCGGACCGGGCATTCCCGACGATCTGCTCGATAAGATCTTCGAACCCTTCTTCACCACCAAAGAGCCGGGGGAAGGGACCGGACTCGGACTGTCGGTCTCCTATGCGATAGTCAAAGAACATCAAGGATCGATCAGGGTGACTTCCACGTCGCCGTCGGGAACCACCTTTACCCTGAAATTTCCTGTTATCATGGACAATTTGACTGGAGAAAACCATGGATAATACCTGCATTTCACCCGAAGAACGGAATGAAAAATTTCTCGGGAAACTCAAGACCAGAAACATCGATGTGCAGGCCTGCTTTCAGTGCGGTCGCTGTTCTTCAGGCTGTCCCATCGGCGAGTTTTTTGATCTGAATGTCATGGAGGTCGTCCGGCTTGCCGCCTACGGTCAGGAGGACAGGTTATTGCAGAGCCATAGCATCTGGTTGTGCGCGGCATGCGAGACCTGTGCCACCAGATGCCCGAACGAGATCGAGATTGCCGGCCTCATGGACGTCCTGCGGGAACTCGCCCTGAGAAGGGGGATTGCCCCGACTGAGCCGCGAATTCCCCTCTTTCACCGGTCGTTTCTCGGGTCGATACGGAGTTGGGGGCGGGTTTGGGAGATCGGCATGATCGGCGATTATAAAGTACGATCGGGAGATCTCACCGGCGATATGCGCCTTGGCCTGCGCATGTTTATGAAAGGCAAGCTAAAGCTTGCCCCGCAGGCGATCAAAGGCAAGGCGGAAATCAAAGAAATATTTTCCGGTAAGGGAAAGGAGTATGACCGATGAAACTATCCTATTACCCAGGCTGTTCTCTCGAAGGAACGGCACGTGATTACGATCAATCGGTACGGGCTGTCTGCACCAAGCTTGATATCGAGCTGGTCGAGATTGCCGATTGGAATTGCTGTGGCGCCTCATCCGCCCATATGACCGACCATGAAACGGGGATGCGCCTGCCGATTCGCAACCTGCTCCTGGCCGCCAAAGCCGGTCACGATCTCCTGGTCCCCTGTGCCGCCTGTTTCCAGCGGTTGAAGGCGGCCGACAAGGCACTGCGGGCCGATTCCCGGTTCTGGGATATCGAGAGCTATACTCCCAAATTCACTATCCTCCATGTCAGCTCCTTTCTGGCGAGACCGGAGATGCTCGCCGCCATTGCGGCGAAAGTCATGAAAAAGCTGGGCGGGCTGCCCATTGCCTGCTACTACGGTTGTCTGTCCCTGCGCAATCCGCGGATAACCGACGCGAGAAACTGGGAACGGCCGGAAACCCTGGAAGGGATCATCAGCGCGGTCGGGGCCAAACCGGTGGCCTGGTCGCATCGCACCGAATGCTGCTCCGGCAGCCTGACCATGGCCCGACCGGATATTGCCGAAAAACTGGTTGGCGATATCGTCCGCGCCGCGGCCAGGGCGGGAGCGCAGGCGATGGTCACCGATTGCCCGATGTGTCAGGCCAATGTCGAGAGCCGGCAGGCGACGGGCGATGGCGCCCAGGAAATGCCGGTCTTTTTTGCCACGGAACTGATCGAAGCGGCGATGAAGGGAACCTATCCGGTAAAACAACAGAAATTGCATCTTGTCTCGTCTCCCGTTCTTACTGAGCTTTTCCGGGATCGGACCATGACCAAGGAGGATTCGGCATGACAGGAAACCTCACTACCTTTGCAGGAAACAGCCAGCAGCCAACCGCCGCCGTACTGGTCATCGGCGGAGGCATCAGCGGCATGCAGTCGGCGCTTGACCTCGCCAATGCCGGAATCAAGGTCTATCTGGTGGAAGGCTCCCCGGCCATCGGCGGCAAGATGGCCCAGCTTGACAAGACCTTTCCCACCAATGACTGCTCGATGTGTATCGTTTCGCCAAAACTCGTCGAGGTCGGCCGCCACCGCAACATCAAACTTTTTACCCACAGCGAGGTGAAAAACCTGGCCGGGGATGCCGGAAGTTTCACCGCGACCGTGGTCAGGCACGCCCGCTACGTTGATGTCGGCACCTGTACCGGCTGCGGCCTCTGCGAGATTGTCTGTCCGGTGACCCAGACCTCCTATTTTCCGGCGCGGCCGACGGAGGGCGAGAAACAGACCCGGGCGCGGGCCAAGGAAAAAACCATCATCAGGGGGCCCGGCCTGCCGCAACCGACGACTTCGCACAAATGGACCTTCACCGTCGATGATGCGGCCTGCGGGATGTGCGGCGGCTGTTTCAAGGCCTGTCTGCAGGGGGCGGTGACCTGGGAAAAGAAACAGAAGGCGGTCATTGACCAAAGTAAATGTACCGGCTGCGGCGCCTGTCTGGTCGCCTGCCCGGACAAATTCCTGGCAATCAAGGTCGACCAGGCCCCCGATCTCGATAAGAGCCTGGGGGCGGCGATCCATGCCCGCTCCCAGCTGTTGAAGAAGGAATACGGCGGACCGGGACGACGGGACTGCATTCGTTGCGGCCTTTGCGCGATCACCTGTGACAAGGTGATGAATATCAACGCCTTGAAAATGGTCGAAGAAGGAATCGAGGCGGGTGTTGATATCTGCCAGGTCTGCGGCTCCTGCGTGTCGGTCTGTCCGGTGAATTTTCTTGCCGTCGACCAGGTCACCAACCGAAAACCGCGCCCCCTCCTCAACCGGTTCAATGAGGGACTGAACGGCCGCAAACCGGTGAATATCTTTTATCCCCAGGCGGTACCGAGGGTGCCGGTCATCGACGAGAAAAGCTGTGTTCGCCTGAACAGCGGGGCCTGCGGCGTCTGCGCCTCGACCTGCGGGGTCGGGGCGATCCACTATGACCACCGGGAGGAGGAGACTGAGATTGCCGTCGGCTCGGTGATTTTTTCACCGGGTATCGAGGTGTTCGATGCCCGGGTGCGGGGTGAGTTCGGCTACGGGCTGTATAAAAACGTCGTGACCAGTATTGAATTTGAGCGGCTCTTGTCCGCCTCGGGTCCGACCTCCGGGACGGTGGCCCGACCGGGAGATGCCAAACATCCGAAAAAAATCGCCTGGATCCAGTGTGTCGGCTCCCGCGATCATTCCTGCAACCGCGATTACTGTTCTTCGGTCTGCTGCATGTATGCAACGAAAGAGGCCTTTATCGCCCGGGAACACGATGCCAACATCGAGCCGACCATCTTCTATATCGACATGCGCTCGTTCGGCAAGAATTTCGATGACTATGTGACCAGGGCCAAAGAGCATCAGGTCCGCTTCATCCGGGCCATGGTCAGCAGGGTCTTCGAGGACCCGCTGACCGGCGACCTTGAACTGCGCTATGTCGACGGGGCAGGGGTCAGGCAGACGGAAGTGTTCGATATGGTGGTCCTGTCAGTAGGTATCCAGGTGTCCGAGGCAACCAGGGAACTGGCCGGCCGGCTCGAAATCGACCTCGACCGCTACGGCTTCGTGGTCACCGACTGTTATCAGCCACTGGCGACTTCCCGACCGGGCATCTTCGTCAGCGGGGCCGTCAGCGGGCCAAAGGATATTCCCGAGACGGTCTGTCAGGCGTCGGCGGCGGCGGAGGCTGCCTCCGCCAGTCTTGCCGAGGCCCGGGGCAGCCTGATCACCGCCGAAACCCTGCCGCCGGAGCGGCTGGTTGAGGCGGATGAGGAGTTGCGCATCGGCGTCTTCATCTGCCATTGCGGCACCAACATCGCCTCGGTGGTCGATGTCCAGGCGGTCACCGAATATGCGAAAACCCTGCCCGGGGTGGTCTATGCCGAACACCCGCTTTATACCTGTTCCCAGGATTCCCAGGAGCGGATGCGGGAGATCATCGCCGAGCACCGGTTGAACCGGGTGGTCACTTCCGCCTGTTCGCCGACCACCCATGAGCCGCTGTTCATGTCCACCCTGCAGCAGGCGGGGTTAAATAAATATTTCTTTGACATGGCCAATATCCGCGATCAGTGCAGCTGGGTGCATCCCGATGATCCGGCCCTGGCCACCGAAAAGGCGAAACGGCTGACCCGGATGGCGGTGGCCAATGCGACTGCCGGTCAACCTCTCGAGGAGAGGGAATTTGCTGTCGATGCCCGGCTGCTCGTGGTCGGCGGCGGGGTGGCCGGCATGATCGCCGCTCTCGAGGCCGCCCGCCAGGGTTTTGGTGTCTATCTCGTTGAACGGGAGGCGCAACTGGGAGGGCAGCTCCTCCACCTGCAACGAAGTGCCGATGGCCGGAAATTTGCCGATTTTCTAGGTGATCTGAAGGAACAGGTGCAAAACCATGAGCGTATAAAGGTCTTTCTCAGCAGTGAGGTGGTGGAGCAGTCCGGTTTTGTCGGCTCCTTCGAATCGGAGATTGTCATGCCCTCAGGGGGTACCAGGACCTTGAAGCATGGCGCGATCCTCATTGCCACCGGCGCCGAGGAGTACCGGCCGGAACTTCATGGTCTGGGCAGGCTCGAAACGGTGATGACCCAGACCGATTTCGAGACGGCGTTGGAAAACCGGTCGGACGATGGCTGGCGCCATCTGCGGGTGGTCATGCTCCAGTGCGCCGGCTCCCGCGACAGCGAACATCTGCCGTATTGTTCCCGGGTGTGCTGCAACCATGCGGTCAAGAATGCCAGGCGGCTGAAGGCCAAATATCCGGAGGCCCGGGTTGATGTGCTGTACCGAGATATGCGCTGCTACGGCCTGGCCGAGATCGACTACGCCTTGGCTCGGCGGGAAGGGATAAATTTTATCCGCTTCGACCCGCAGGAAAATCCCGTGCGGATCACCGCCGAGGAGGCCGGTATCGACATCACCGTTACCGATCAGTCGGTGCGGCTGCCGGTACGGTTCCATCCGGATCTGCTGGTGCTGTCGACTGGCATGAAACCGCGGGATGCCGAGGATCTGGCGTCGATGCTCCGGGTGCCGAGAAACAGCAACGGCTTCTTTATCGAGGCCCACGCCAAATTGCGGCCCGTCGATCTGCCGAGCGAAGGGTTGTTTATGGCCGGCACCGCCCACGCGCCGAAGAGCAGCACTGAAACGATCGTCCAGGCCCAGGCCGCCGTGGCCCGGGTGGCAACCCTGCTGTCCCGGGAGAGCATGAAGATGTCGGGGATCGTCTCGGTGGTCGATCCGACCCATTGCGCGGTCTGTCTCACCTGTGTTCGGGCCTGCCCGTATGGGGTGCCGTTTATCAATGACCAGCATACCGCGGAAATCAACCCGGCCCTGTGTCAGGGCTGCGGTATCTGTGTCGCCGAGTGTCCGGCTAAAACCATTCATCTCGGCCGGTATGACGACAGAAATATCACCGCAAAGATTGAATCGTACAGCGCGTCCTGAGTCGGCATGAAAGGTAATTTTCAGGAGGAGGAAAATTAATGAATGACTTTTCGCCCAGTGTCATAGTCTTTGCCTGTCGCCATTGAGCGTATTCCGCTGCGGACCTGGCAGGTTCGGAAAGAAGGAGGTATCCCCCGGCGATAAGCATTGTCATGCTGCCCTGCACTGGCCGCATTGAGGAATCGCTGCTTTTGAAAGCTTTTGAAAACGGGGCCGACGGGGTAATGGTGGTTGGCTGTCTGGAGGGAGATTGTCATTACGTGTCGGGAAATATTCGCGCCCGGGCACGGGTTAACAGGGTGTATGGAATTCTCGAAAAAATCAAGATCGGGCCGGATCGTGTCAGAATGTTCAATCTGAGTGCCGGAGAAGGCTCGAAGTTTGCCGCATTTGCCAATGAGTTCGTCGGGAAAATCCTGGAACTCGGGCCAAGTCCCATCAATATGGTGCGTGCCGGACAAGCTCAAGCAGTATCACAGAAGGAGGCGACATGATTACTGGTACACCGAAACCCATTGAAGAGATTTTGGAAATGGTTGAACCATACGACAACATCATCCTGGCCGGTTGTCATGGTTGCGTCACCGTCTGTCGGGTCGGCGGGGAAAAGGAAGTGCAGGTGCTGGCCTCGACGCTGCGACTTGCCCGGGAGGCGGGTGGCCGAAAAATCAATATCAAGGAAGTGTGTCTCGAACGCCAGTGCGACCCGGAATATGTCGAGCAGATGCGCCCCTATGTCGGCGACTATCAGGCGGTACTGTCCATTGCCTGCGGAGCCGGGATTCAGTTCCTCGCCGAAAAATATCCGATCATGCCATCTTTGCCCGGGATCAACACCGGGTTTCTCGGGGTGACCGAGCGGCAGGGCGAATGGTCGGAGCGGTGTCAGGGCTGCGGCGACTGCGTCCTCCACCTGACCGGTGGCATCTGTCCCGTCACCCGTTGCGCCAAATCCCTTTTTCACGGGCCCTGCGGCGGTTCGATGCAGGGGATCTGCGAGGTCGACAAGTCGGTCAAATGCGGCTGGCAGCTGATCATTGACCGGTTAAAGGCCCTCAATCAAATGGAGAATTACGGCAAACTCAAGCCATGCAAGGGATGGTCCACCGCAAGGGATGGCGGACCGCGCCGTATTATCAGGGAGGACATGATATAATGAAATCTGGAAGCAATCTGGAAAAGGTACTGATGGCCGGACACTTTTCAGTTACCGCCGAGTGCGGTCCTCCCCGGGGCGCCGATCCGGACATCGTCCGCAAGAAGGCCGCCTTCGTCAAGGGGAATGTCGATGCCTGCAACGTCACCGATAATCAGACCTCGGTGGTGCGCATGAGCTCGCTGGCCGGCTGCATGCTGCTGAAGGAGCAGGGGATTGAACCGCTGATTCAGATGGTGGTCCGCGACCGCAATCGGATCGCCCTCCAGTCCGACCTGCTCGGGGCTTCGGCCCTCGGGGTTCGCAATCTCCTTTGTCTTTCCGGCGACCATCAGAAGTTCGGTGATGATCCTCAGGCAAAAAATGTTTTTGATATCGATTCGATGCAGTTCATCCATCTGACCAAATCGATGCGCGACGAAGGAACCTTTCCTTCGGGCAAGAAACTTGAGGGGGCGCCGAAGTTTTTCATCGGCTGTGCCGTCAATCCCTTTGCCGATCCGTTCGAGATCAGGGTGCCGCGGCTGAAATTGAAAATTTCCGCAGGCGCCGATTTCGTCCAGACCCAGTGCATCTATAATATGAAGAAATTCAAAGAATATTTGGAGCTGGCAAAAAAAGAGGGGCTCCATGAAAAGGTCAAGATTCTGGCCGGTGTGACCCCGCTCAAATCGGCCGGAATGGCGAAATTCATGCGGAAGATGGTGGCCGGTATGGATATCCCGGACGAGGTGGTCAATCGGATTGCCGCCGAACCGAAGGAAAAGCAGGCGGAAAAGGGCATCGAGATGTGCATTGAACAGATTCAGGAACTGCGGGAGATGGAAGGGGTCGCCGGAATTCATGTCATGGCTATCGAATGGGAAGAAAAATTGGCGGAAATCATAGGTGGTGCGGGCCTGCTCCCTCGACCTGTGGTAGAATAAAAAAGACAATTTTTATCAAGCATACATAATGGAGGAGAGAAATGGCTGAGAAAAAGAAGATTTTGCTGGTTGATGATGATCCTGATTTTGTTGAAGCAGTGCGGGTAATCGTGGAGAGCGGCGGGTACGATGTGCGGGTGGCCTATGACGGTCAGGAAGGCCTTGAGGCAGTTGCCCAGGAAAAACCGGATCTCATCGTCCTCGATGTGATGATGCCGGTCATGAACGGTCATGAAGCGTGTGCCAAGCTGAAAAGCAATGAGAAAACTGCCAA
>JBBRGP010000072.1:0-10048 GCA_038224105.1 Desulfobulbales bacterium
CCGCGCCGCGGGCCCCGACCCAGCGGCGCGGGAGGAATCGTCGCCCGACGTGCAGCGCTGCAGCCGCGACGATCAATCCGACCAGGATGCCTTCGAGCATCGTCAGCCTCCCGCCCACCAGAGTGCCATGCGGTACGTGACGAACGAAGCCGCGTAGGCCAGCGCAAAGAGATAGGCCGCCATTGCGACAGGATAGAACCAGCTGTTGGTTTCGCGCTTCACGACCCCGCTACGTCGTCGACCTCAAGCAGCCGCTCCTGCCCTTCATGGCGAATCAGCAGGCCCTCGGGGTAAATGGCCAGATATTCCACCCCGTTCAACATCCTCACCCCGTTTTTCTTGAGGTGAGAGCGGTGAATCCAGCCGGTGGTCTTGCCGAGCCCCGCTCCCGGTTTGGTTTTTTTGCGTTGAAGCAGGTAAATCTGTCGGGCCGGAGGCTCCAGGTGCACCTCTCCCAGGCCGCCATCGCCGCCGTAGGCCATATCCACTCCCCACTCGGCCATGAAGGCCGCAACCGATGCGGGATCCGACCGCTGGTGGAGCAGATAGCTGGCAACATCAAAGCCGATGCCGCCAGCGCCGATAATCGCCACCCGCCGGCCCACCGCTTTTCCGCCGGTGAGAACCTCGGGGTAAAGCGCGACATTGGTGCCGGCCGACCCCGGCAGCTCGATATTCCGCGGTTTAACCCCAGTGCTGATGACGATTTCCCCGAAATCGGCGAGACCGGCCGAGGTCGGGCTGCTCCGCAGCCGCACCTCGACGCCGAAAAGCCGCAACTGGTGCTGGTAATACCTGAGGGTTTCGGCGAACTCCTCCTTGCCGGGAATCCGCATGGCCAGCCGGAACTGCCCGCCGACCTCCGCCGCCGCTTCGAACAGGGTGACGGCATGGCCCCTGGCCGCGGCGGTGACCGCGCAGGCAAGGCCAGCCGGACCGGCCCCGACCACCGCCACCTTCTTGGGGGTCGGGGTTTTGACAAAGGGCATAAGGGTCTCCCGGCAGGCTCGGGGATTGACCAGGCAGGTCGCCGGCTGCCGGGCAAAGATCTGGTCGAGGCAGGCCTGATTGCAGGCGATACAGGTGTTTATCTCACCAATCCTCCCTTCCTCGGTCTTTTTCACCCAGTCAGGATCGGCCAGGAAGGGCCTGGCCATACTGACCATGTCGGCACAGCCGGTGGCCAGCACCGACTCCGCCACCTCCGGCATGTTGATGCGATTGGTGGTCACCAGGGGGATGGTGACCTCGCCCTTCAGCCTTTTGGTGACCCAGACGAAGCCCGCCCGCGGCACCATGGTGGCAATGGTCGGCACCCGCGCCTCATGCCAGCCGATCCCGGTATTGATAATTGTCGCCCCGGCCGCCTCGATTGCCTGGGCCAGCATGACCACCTCTTCCCAGGTGCTGCCGCCTTTTACCAGATCGAGCATCGACAGCCGGTAGATAATGATAAAGTCCGGACCCGTCCGCCGGCGCACTCCCCGAACGATCTCGAGCGGAAAACGGATACGGTTGGCGAAAGAGCCGCCCCACTGATCCTGGCGAAGATTGGTTTTGGCGGCGATAAACTCATTGATCAGGTAGCCTTCCGAGCCCATGATCTCGACCCCGTCATAGCCTGCCTCCCGGGCAAGCGCGGCACAGGTCGTAAAATCGCGGATGGTGGCTTTCACCCCCCGATCACTGAGGGCCCGCGGCTTGAAGCGGTTGATCGGCGCCCTGAGCGATGTTGGCGCAACGCACAGGGGATGATAGCCGTAGCGCCCGGCATGGAGGATCTGCATGCAGATCCTGCCGCCGGCCCGGTGCACCGCCTCGGTGACCAGCCGGTGTTCCCGGGCCTGAGCGGGGCTCGCCAGCCGCAGGGAAAAAGGGGCGACCCAGCCGGCCCGGTTCGGCGCCACCCCGCCGGTGACGATGAGGCCGACCCCGCCGGCGGCACGGGCCGCGTAGTAGGCGGCCATCCGCGGAAAGCCATGCTTTTCTTCCTCGAGTCCGGTATGCATGGAGCCCATGAGGACACGGTTCTTCAAGGTCACGAAACCCAGATCGAGGGGTTGAAATATATGAGGGTAAAGCGGCGGCGAACTCTTCATCGTTAAGTATTCCTTTTGTCGAGGGCGGCTGTTCGGCAAGGTTTTCTATTGCATCCATCGCCCGGCGTACTGTAAAGAAGAGGTGTTCCGTCATGTTTTTAAACTCCTCTTCGCAACCAAGACTATGCACTACCAGGGCAACATTTTCCGGCCACCGAGTGAAGCCTACTCGATATTACTGCAGATAACCACCGGCTGCTCCCACAATAAATGCACCTTCTGCGGCATGTATAAAGGCACGCGGTTTTCGATCAAGGACGACGCCACTATCCTCGCCGACATCGATTTTGCCGCCCGCCACTGCCAGCGCCAGGACCGATTGTTTCTCTGCGACGGCGATGCCCTCATCCTTCCCCAGGCGCGTTTGCTGACTATACTCAGGGCGATTCGCGGCCGACTTCCCTGGGTAACGAGAATCGGTACCTACGCCAACACCAAAAGCATCCGCATGAAAAGCCCCGAGCAACTCCGGGAATTGCACGAAAACGGTTTGGCAATCGCCTACATGGGCCTCGAATCCGGAGACAACGTCACCTTGAAAAATATCAACAAGGGGGCGGACGCCGAGAAGATGATGACGATGGGTAAAAAGCTGCGGGCCGCTGGCATCAAATTATCGATCACCGTCCTGCTCGGCATCGCCGGACGAGAGCGTTCGCACATCCATGCCCGGGAAACCGGGCGGGTACTGACCGCGATCGATCCCGAGTACGTAGGGGCGCTCTCCCTCATGCTGACCCCCGGCACCCCGCTCTTCGAGGCAGCCGGCCGGGGCGAATTTCCCCGCCTTTCATCGAAGGAGATGCTCGAAGAACTGGCGATCATGATCGGTGCCACCGAACTGAGCGACGGCTATTTTCATGCCAACCACGCCTCGAATTACCTGCCGATCAAGGCCCGATTGCCCGGAGACAAAGAAGCCACCCTCCAGCTGATCGAGCGGGCCCTGCACGGTCAGGTCAAACTCAAACCGGAATATCTGCGCGGCCTTTAGCGAGCGGTTGCCAAAAAGCATTACCCCGGAAACGAGGGACCCCCTGCCGCAATCAAGCGACAAGGGGTTTCAACCTCTCTTTTTCCTCGAGCCTATATTAGAAACGGTAGTTCAAGCCAACCGTCACGAGCAGCGCCGAGGCGTCGGTAAACTCACCGTATACCCGGTCCGTCGGCCGCACCTGCACCTCCCGGGTCTCCTTATAGTCATAGAGCATAGCGAGGCCGACATCCATCTTGTCGCTGATCTTGTATTGGGCGCCGATAGAGTAGAGCCAGGCATCCGAATCGGGCAGTTCGAAACCGACCGTCTTGGTCGGCGCCGGGTTCTTGTCGTAGCCGAAGCCGACCATGAGATCAAGGCTCTTGGTGGCCCCGTAGGTCAGGCCGATGCGGAAGGCATCGGTATCATCCCAGTCTCTCCTCTGCGGTGACTCAAAGGGATTGCCGGGGATGGCCGGGGAGAAATTGAAATCAAGTGTCTCGTACTCGGACCAGAAGGTTCTGTCCCAGGTAAGTTCAACATTGAGGTTGGCGAGCACATCGTAGGCCACGGAAAGGGCGAACACCGCCGGCGCCGGAATACTGACATCGGCGTTGAGGCTAAGTCTTCGACCGAGGAGATTCAGCTCGGCCGATTCATCCTCGAAATCGAGATCGACGTTGGAGCGATAGGTCGCGGAAATATTCAATTTCTCGATGGGTTTAACGGAAATCGCGGCATTCCATCCCCATTCGACGATATCATCTTCGAGATTCCGGGAAAGAGAAGTGCCCAGGCCGCTGGCATCGCTTTTCACCGTCGCAGCGGCATAGAGCATCCGCGGTCCGGCGGCGATGGAGACCATTTTGCCGAAGCTGTAGGAAGCGGTGGGATTAACCTCAACGACGGTCAGCGAAAATTCTTCGGCAACGGCCCTCTGATACGGGTCCTTCCAGCGCTTGGACAGACCGAAGGGTTCAGTTATCGCCAAGCCGAAACGGGCTCCACCGTAGGAGGGAGTAACGATGAAGCCGGTTGGCGCCAGGAAATGCTCCTCCTCCGACTCACCGTCAAAGAAGGCGTTCCGGGCGTCATCATACTCGATGGCAGAAAGATAAATATAGGTGGCGTCGAGTTGAGCATGGAAGGTGTCTGACAGCCAGGCCATGTTGGCAGGGTTGAAATATGCCGCGTCGGCCCGGGTGGACGAGGCGATATTGGCCCCGGCCTTAGCTGTCGAATCGACCGACTGTTCCGGGATACGCCAGCCGGAAGCCATGGCCGAACCCGCGGTGAAAATGGATGTTAACGCCAGTACAGAAATCGCTTTTTTCATACCTTTCTCCCTTCAGTATTGGATTCTTGCTGCCTTGGTCACCCAAAATCAACTCTTAGAGACTCACCTTGCCGAGACGACGAAGAACATGTCACCACCAAGGATCGTACCCTCGTCCAGGATTGAATCTCCGCGAAGCTGTCCGGACCAGCGACAGACGCTGCATTACCCTCGCCTCCGCTAAAGTTCCCACGGAATTGAAAGCCTCTCTCCATAAATATAACTTTTACGTTCAGGTTAAGCGGAGGGGGGGGCACACTCCCTTGCCTCCATATTCGCTCATTAATATATGAATGTAATTATTGTCAATCATAAATTTTGCTGATCGCCGGCTCAGACCAACTTGCCGCGATGTTTCGCGGAGCATACCGGCCAGGCCCAAGACATGAGGATCGGTTTGCCACTACTGGAGCTTTTCGATCTCCGCCCGGACCTCACCATCCATGGTCACCGCCCGCCCGCTCCGGTCGGCGATGACGAAGGTGATGAGGGCATCGGCGGCTACTTCCCGGCTTTCCTTGAGGAAGATATCCTGCTTGAAGATCACGCTTCTATTGCCGATTTTTTCGAGTTTGGTGGTGACTATCAGCGTTTCCCCGACTAGAACGGCCCGGCGATAGTTGACATTGATATTGACCACGAGAAAAATAAGACCTTTCTCCGCCCATTTCCGGAGATCGATCTTCGATTCCAGCTGCGCCCAACGGTCCTCCTCGAAAAACTCCAGATATCTGGCGTTATTGACATGGCCATAAAAATCGGCGTGATAGCCCCGCACCTTGATTTCCGTCAAGCATCCCATCCGTTCACCACCCTTGTTGTTCCCTGCGAAAAAATATCCCTGGCCGGCGAGTCCGCGCCCCGGCACGAAGCGCCCGTACCGGGGCGGCTATCAGGCAGCTTTGCCGAAACTGCGGAGAAAATCCTGCAGTGCCCCTGGGTTAATCAAGCCATCCACCCTTCCTACAGGGATTTAATTTTTTCAATAAGTACCGGAACAAACTGCTTCAGATCGGCGACCACCAGGACGTCGGCGACATCGCCGATGGGGGCGTCCTTATCGGTGTTGATCGCGACGATGAACTCCGATTTCTTCATCCCGGCGAGGTGCTGGATAGCCCCGGAAATACCACAGGCAACATAGAGTTTCGGGGTGACCGTCTGGCCGGTAGTGCCCACCTGGCGATTATGTTCCACCCACTCGGAATCGACGACGGGGCGACTTGCCCCGTATTCCCCGCCCAGGGCCTTGGCAAGACCGGCGATCATCGCCACATTCTCCGGTTTGCCGATCCCTCGGCCGGCGCTGACGATCACCTGGGCCTTGCTGAGATCGACACCGCCGCTTGCCGCCTGCTCATAACCGGTGAACTGAATCCGCCCGCCACCGGCCCCGGCGACCTTCTCGACGCTGGGCGTGCCACTTGGTTCATCGGCCAGACCGAAGGCTCCGGCCTGCAGGGTCACCACGGTTTTGGCGGTCTTGGCCTGCACGTCGCGGCGCAATTTGCCGTTGCAGACCGGTGCCACCACCGCGCCGTCCGCCACCCCGACCACCTCGGAAACCTGGGACGCTTTCAAGGCATAGGCGATACGCGGTGCCAGATCCCAGCCATAGGAGGAGTGGCAGAGGGCCACCATGTCCGGAGTCTACTTGGCAACGGTATCGAGAATCAGCTGTTTATGGACCTCCGGATTATATTCACCGGCGGATTTGACATCCGCCAGATAGAGTTTGCCGTTGTATTTCGGCAGGACGCTTTCCTCGCCCACCAGAAACATCACGCTCTCGGCATTCATCTTGGTGGCAAAGGCCACCAGTTCGTAACTCCCGCCAAGGAGCTTGCCTTCTCTGCTTTCTGCAATCAGTAATATTTTCATGGTCATCTCCTCCTTTACGCCAGAACACCGGTTTTCTCTTTCAAGATCCGGATCAGTTTGTCGGCCATTTCCGCGACATCCCCTTCGAGCACCGTCCCGCCGCCCTTTTTCTCGGGGAAATAGATCTTGGCTGTTTGCTGGCGCGCCGCTACCTTCAGCAGATCCTGCACTGGCAGGGACAGCAGCTCTTTCTTTTTAGCCTTCATAATATTCGGCAAGGTTGGATAGCGCGGGGTGTTCATTCCCAGCTGGCAGGTGATGACCACCGGCGCCTGCACCTTGACGCAGGCCTTGACGCCGCCCTCGAGCTCGCGTTTGGCCAGGACCGTGCCGTTGTCATAGGCGAAGTGGACGACGGTTGAAATGCTTGGCATATCGAGCATCTCGGCAATCAGGACACCGACCTGGCCGCTGGCCCGATCCTGAGATTGCATGCCGGTGAAGATCAGGTCGAAACTTTTACCCTTGGCAAACTCGGCAATGATCCCGGCGATCTCGAAGGGCTCCTTGCCGAAGGCGGCGTCGTCGGCGATATGGGCGCCACGGTCGCAACCCATGGCCAGAGCCTTCTTCATGGTTTCCTTGACCTGATCGGAACCGATGCAGAGCACCGTCACGTCGGCATCCTTCACCTGCTCCTTCAGCTGGACCGCCTGTTCGACGGCGTATTCGTCATATTCGTTCATCCGCCAGGCCAGATCGGTCCTGGCATACCAGGTACCGCCGGCGTCTACCTTGAATTTCGATTCCATGTCGGGAACCTGTTTTATACACACCAGAATTTTCATGCTTGCCCTCCAATTGTCATGAATATGCTTTAATTGCGTTGCTCTATATTTTTTTCAACGAATTCGCTCGGCCAGGATCTCGGCGATGTCTTTTGGCCTGAGTGACTCTTCAACCCCGGCGCCTTTCACGCCGTCCTCGAACATGGTCAGGCAGAACGGGCAGTTGGACAGCAGGACCGGGGCCCCGGTGGCCGCGGCCATCTCCACCCTCCTGACATTGATCCGTTCACCGATCTTCTCCTCGGCGAGAATCCGGCCGCCGCCGGCGCTGCAGCAGAACGCCTCGGCCCGGTTTTTATCCATCTCGATCAGCCGGCCGCCGGCCGCGGCGATCAACTGGCGCGGCGCCTCGTAGATATCGTTGTGCCGGCCGAGATAACAGGAATCATGGTAGGTGCAGGACAGTTCCCGGGCATCGATCCGCAGTTTTCCCGAACCGATAAGCGCTGCGAGAAATTCGGTATAGCTTTGGACCGGAATATCGAAGCCGAGGTCACGGTAATCCTTGTTCAGGGTATTGAAGCAGTGGGGACAGGTGGTGACGATTTTTTTCATCCCGTAGGATTTGATCAGTTCGATCTGATCCACGGCCAGACTCTGATACAGGTATTCATTGCCAATCTTGCGCATCGGCTCGCCGCAGCACTTTTCTTCCTTGCCGAGAATCCCCACCTTCACGCCGGCCGCCTGGCAGAGTTTGATAAAACTTTTCGCGACGGCGATATTGCGTTTGTCAAAGGAGGCGTAGCAGCCGACGAAATAGAGGACATCGACCGCGGTATCTTCGGCAAGAGACGGGATGCCGAGTTCCGCCGCCCAGTCGCCCCGTTCTGCATAACCGATGCCGAGGGGATTGCCGTTGACTTCGGTTGCCTCCATCGCCGCCATCACCTCTTCCCCGGGAAACTCTCCTTCCATCAGGACCATGGAGCGGCGCAGTTCGATGATCTTGCCGACATGCTCGATGGCCGCCGGGCAGATTTCCTGGCAGGCTCGACAGGTGGTGCAGGCCCACAGCACATCCTTGCCGATCAGCTCGATGAGGTTGACCTCCGGGTCGGTAAAGGCGGCTTCCCCCAGCTGATTGACCACCTTCATCGGCGACAGCGGCTTGCCGGTGGCAAAGGCCGGACAACGGTCCTGACACCTTTTGCAGAGGGTGCAGGCGTCGGCATCGAAGATATCCTTCCAGGTCATCTCCTTCAGACTGGTCGCTCCGAAGGTCTCGGACTCCTCGTTTTCCAGATCGAGATTGACCAGCTTGCCTTTCGGTCCAAGATCCGAGAAGAAATAGTTGCTGCTGGTGGTCAGAATATGTCTGAATTTGGTCAGCGGGATGATGATAAAGAAGGACATGACCAAAAGCAAGTGGAACCACCAGGTCATCTTGTGGAGGACGAGCAAGGGCGCCTCACCCAGACCGGAGAGGATGTTGGCCACCACCAGTCCGACCGGCGACCAGGCCGCCAGGGGGGTACCCATTTCGGTGACCGCCATCCGCGCACCCTCAATGATAAATCCGGTAATGAGGATGACGAAAAGCAGGCCGTGCATGATCGCATCGTCCTTTTTGGTTTCCAAACCCTCCGGGGCAAAGAAATACCGGCGCACCAGCAACCCCCCGAGCATGACGATGCAGACCAGACCGGCGAGGTCGAGGACAATGGAAAAGAGTTTGTAAAATGTTCCCTTCAAAAATTTCACGTCAAAGAGCAGGTCGGTGAAGTCGGCCTGAATGACGATGAGCGTCGTACCGATGACAAGCAGACCGAATCCCCAGAAAAAGAAACCGTGCAGCAGCCCGGGCCAGGGAACCCCGGTCACTTTTTTCTGGAGCAGCACATTCTCGAGCATGATCGCCAGCCGTCGCCCCGGCTGATCCATTCTGTTGAGCGGCAGTCCTTGTTTATAGACCTCCACCCTTCGCAGAAAGCCTTTTACCAGCAGCCCGATCGCAACGATTGCCAGCAGGTACATGGGCACCAGAGTCCAGGCACCATGACCGACATTCCAGTAGATTTCCCGGGAAAATTCCATTGTCGTCTCCAGTAACTTTTGCCAACACCCCGCAAGGGGGTACTCATCCTTGTCTGCGCCGTGGACGTGATACTCATCTCGAATCAGTATTCCTCCCCTTTTATAAATTGTGTTTACGTAAAGGTCAAGAAATTTTCACATCCTCTTCATTATCCTTCGTAATGACAGAGAAAACAAGCTGCTGTTATCTTTTTTTCGTTTGACAGGAGAACACCCGGCATGCTACGTTAGGAACCGTATATTACGTAAAGGTAAACATATTCCGGCGCCATCCCCGTTGCCCAGGGATCTTGCGAGAACACTGAAAATACACGGCCAAAGTAACTTCAAGGCGCCGATCCCAGGGTACCGATGGCCATAGCGGTTGTTGCAAACGAGGAAAACAGCATGAACAAACCAGACACCAAACCGGTCCAAATCGGCGAACTTGCCAAAAACCTCGGCATCACCACCCGGACAATCCGCTACTACGAAGAGATAGGTTTGATGGGCAGAACGGAAAGGCTCGGCGGCGGTACCCGAACCTATACCAAAGAGGATATCCTTCGTCTGAAATTCATCCTCAAACTGAAAACCATGGGGATATCCCTGAAGGAGATCCAGGAGCTTTCCGATATATTTGACATCCACGAGAAAGACTTCACCATGTTAACTCCAAAACTTATCGAAATTTTGGACAACCACATCGCCAGAGTGGATGAAAAAATGGCCAACCTGTCATCGCTCAGAAAGGATATCGTCGAATACCGGATTCGCATGACCGAATTCCTCACCCAACACGACCGAACCTGAACGTCTCGGGGCAGACTCGCCCAGCAAACATAACAACCCCGAGGACAATGAAATCGTCCATCACCGAGATCCAATGCCTCTTTGGACAACCGTGACCGTGCGACCATCCGGTGTTCTGCCGGCCTGGTTCAACTTTTCC
>JBBRGP010000073.1:0-10032 GCA_038224105.1 Desulfobulbales bacterium
GACTATGATCAGATTTTCAGCCTGATACCAGAGACCCATGCGCAGCATCTTCTGAAGGATCTTCTGCAGTTGGAGGCAGATAAAATGAAAACCCGAGAGGTATTCGGTCTCGATTTGCAGCCAGTTGACCAAAAGGCGGGAAACCGCCTCGAGGAACTCGGGATTATTTTTTTCTTCGGAGATTCTGTCGGCAAAAATGGAGAGGATGAAGACGGCGCGTTCCCGCAGTTCCTTATTGGCACTGCAGGCGCAGAAGCCGATCTTGTCGAGGATCTTGATGATATTCTGTTCAGGGCCTTTCTGATAGAGGGTGTAAAGATAGTCGATGAGTTTCTCGACAAATTCACTGTTTCGGAGGATCTCAAAACGACCGTTTTCCAAATCGACGACACCCCGTTGAAACCGGAGCAGCACCCGTTGGTTTTCCGTGCTGTGCAGGAGCTGATTGGTTTGGGCAATTATTTTGAGCTGTTTCTCCCTGTCGATATCCATAGAACAATCACGTGAAAAATTTACCTTGTTTGTCGTCAGCGGTTCATACTTCGCTGGTTATTGCTGGTTTCATATGGTACGTGCGAATGGATGCCGGTGTCAAGGGCGGTTTGCTCGGTTTCCGGCACCTGCTCGCCGTAACTGGTCCGACGAGTCGACAGAGGCTAGTGTTCGCCATCGACGTAGTTGAGGAGCAGGCGACTCACCTTGAGGCGGTTGCGGGCGATGGCTCCGAGATCAACATCGTACCGCTCCTCTGTTGCCAGGCGATTGCCTTCAGGCTGTTGGGTGATTTTCACCCGCGGCCGGTCAAGGATTTTTCCGGCACCGGTAACCATCCCGATTCGACCATCGGAAAGTTCGACATAGGTCCCCGGGGGATAGAGACCGATGTTGGCGATAAAAGCGCTGAGCAGGCCGGGGTGAAAGGCCCCGGCGTCGGTGGTCATAATCGAGAAGGCGCGCTGCGGGGCAATCGCCGGTTTATACGGGCGGACCGCGGTGAGGGCCTCAAAAACATCACAGATCTGCAGCAGGGCAATGACCGGACTGCGCACCGCCCACCGCGGCTGCTGCGGATATCCGCGGCCGTCGTAACGGAGATGATGGCCCCATGAGGCGGCGATATCAACGGGAGAGGTATTTTTTTGGGCAAGCAGCAGTTCGGCGCCAACCTGGGGGTGTCCCTGGATGATGCGAAACTCATCATCGCTGAGGGAACTGGTTTTATAGAGGATCTCCGTCGCGATTTTGCTTTTGCCGACATCGTGGAGAATACCGGCGGTACCGATGGCCAGGATATCTTCCTCCGGCCAGTTCATCTTCATGCCGAGAAAAACGGCAATCGATGAAACCCGCACCGAATGGCCGATGGTATAACTGTCGTAGTCGGGGTAATGGATATACTGCATGACGTCGGCGAAATTCGCCTGGGTGAAACGCAGCATGAATTCACTGACCGACCGGGCACTGTCGATATCGAGTTCCCGATTGAAGGCCGCCTCGCCGTGGGTGCGGGTCACCACATCAAAGAGTGCCTGGTAGATCAGGGCCGGTGACTGGAGAAAACCCGCGGTTTCCTGCCCTTCCCATGGCAGTTTGGTGTCGGGTGCGCCCATCCCGGGTTGATCGTTGTAATGACCGGAAAGGGTTATCGAAATGAGGCCATGTTTTTTGAAAAGATCTCTCGCTTCCTGGAGACTGTTCATGGGGGAGAACTGCCCGTGCGCCAGATCCATGAAGGCGCTGACCTCGGCGACATCCAGACCCTTTTTAAAGGATATTCCGCCACACCGCAGCATCTCCATAAAGAGGATGAGCTGCCGGCCGACGACGGTCGGACCAAAAAGCCGCTTGCCGTTGAAAATAAAATGACCCTCTATTACCCCGACAAAAAATTCGCCTTTTTCGCTTGTGTCAAAAAAGACCGCCAGCTCCTTGAGAAAGGTTTTGGCATAGGAAATCACCTTGGGATGGTTGGAGAAGTACAACCTCCTGGTGGAGATGCCCTTGCAGAGCAGGATTAAAATGTCATTGATGTTCTTATCCATTGCCGTGTCTTCCCGGATGTTGGCCTGCTTACAGCGGTCTGCGCCTGAGGTTTCTTAAAGCCTCAGCTGCCGCCCGGCGACAGCCGACTGGCCATATCGGCACGACGAGCATCCGCTTTTCATCCCTGATCCGTTCGAGGAGAGGCCGGGTCTCTTCGACCTGCATCTCCGGGGTCGCCAGGATGGTTTTTACCACCCAGGCCTCACGCCGCTGTTCTTCCGAGAGTTCCGGAAGATGGTGAACCACCAGGGTCCCGGCGGCCACCCGGAGCTTGACGGAGAAGTTTTTCTGCTGGGCAACAAGCAGATAAATCTGCAAAAATTTGAGGTGCTGGGCATTGTCAAGCTGAAGCAGCGGTGCCACTGCCTTAATCAGCCAGTCGGGTGGGCAGGCGATAAGACCGCTCACAATCCTCGCGCCGATCTGTTTTTTCATCGAGGTTTCGAGAAGGAAGGAGAACAGCGGGAAACCGTGGGCATGCTCCGGATTAAAGATATCGGCGGCGATCTTCTTTTCCTGGAAACAGTCCATGGTCTGGAGTTCCGGCCATCTTTCCTTCATTTCCGGACCGGGCAGTCGAGCGGCGATGGTCACCAGTTCGTCAAAGGCCCTGCGATCGATGATCCGGCCCGTCGCCAGAATCTCGTTGACCAATATTGGCCAAAGAAGGACCCGCGCCGCCGCCGAAATTTTCTGGCAGATTATGACGAGAAACTGGTGGGAGGTGAAGTTCTTGGCACCGCGCGAAAAGGTGGCGAGAAACTGCATGGCGTCGTAAAAACGGCTGCGATCCGTGCCGGTTGCCAGATGCATAAGCCCGCTGGTCAGGATCTCAAGTTCTCCTTCGCTTAACTGGGTGGTTATGATACTGCGCAGGTTCTGTCTGATTTTACCGTCCACTGCGGGCACCTGTTGGGACTGAAGCAACTGCAGGAGAATAGTCAGCTCCTCCCGGTGGTCAATTTGATTGAGTTGCTCAAGGGTCGTGCCGTCCATCGCATTGTCGTCGACGAAGGCCTGCAACTGCCACACCGACTGGACAGGCGTATTGTCGGCGGACCGGAATTTTTTCGCCAGGCCGGTGCTGCCTGCCGGCGTTTTTCTACGAGAGGCACCGCCGCCGAAGACTGAAACCAGGAGGTTGATGGCCTTTTGCGCCCCTTGATCCTGGGTCTCTTTCTCCAAGCCGTGGAAGATGGCGGAGAGGGCCGTCAGGTCGTTTTGTGTGGCAGCCTCGACGCTGCCCCCGGATTGAAGGTGGGCGCCGGAGACGACCTTTACCAACAGGCTGCGGACATCTTTCCAGGTTACAGCCGGGAGGCCCTGGAGATTGAGCGGTTTTCCGGAGAATTTTTCGGCAAGGGAGTTGAGAAACTCCCGGCACTGTTCGATCTGGCCGCCTTCGAGGCCCATCTCCGCCAGGGCCTGAAAGACGGAGTTCAGTCCATGTTCGGCATCTTCGCCATTGCCATCGAAGCTGACGGCGCTTTCGTCAACTAAAAACTCTTTTTGCTGGATCCGGACGGATGACGGCAAGTCGACGATTGCCGCCTGGGTGAACTTTTTTATTCCCTGAAGCCGGGAGCGCCCGAGCAACAGACTTTTGACCAGTTGGAGAAGCTCCGGCATAAGGATGGCCCGGTCAATCTCGAGAGATTTTACGCCAAGATCAAAGAGGAGTTTTTTCAGTTCCTGCAGGGCCTTGGTCACCTTGGAAATCGCCATCCCGGCGACGTACAGGGTCTCGCCCTGCAATTCGATGAGCACCGAGCGATTGGTGTCGGCAACTCCTGAGATTTTCTTCCGGAAATGTCCGGCAGCCTGGTCAAGGGCGATGTGGCCGGCCGGATAGTAGGTGCCAATCTTACAGATGCGGTGCAGAGATTCCAGGAACTCGATCAAATTTTGCTGCTCGAGATGGGGCGGTATTTCCTGAAGGGCTTGGGGATGGCTGTCCATAAACAAAACACTCGGGTGGGGTCATTCCGAGAACAATGAAAAGTGGGCACGAGCAGCGGCCACCACCTCCATTCTTACCGACGTCGGCAGAACACTATCACCCCGGACAGGGATCATCGCTTGTCCCGTAACGCTTTCAAGGAACTGCTAAAAAAGAACATTTCAAAGCGAAGTCCAGGGAATCGAACGTTGTCAGGCTACCTTTTCTCACGGGATTTTGCAATTTTTTTATGCCGCCCGTCCTCCACAGGGATCGAAATGAACCATGAAAACCGCATTATATACCAACCGCCGGCAGAAAGTCTAAGTGTCCAATCAAAATGCCTTGGCGGCGGCTCACCATCCTGGAATCGGCGGTGGGCCCCGCCCGCCGGTGCAGCTGCGCACTCCCCGGTTTTAGCAGGGAAAAGTTTCGTTAAACAGGGGAGTGCGCCTTTGTCAGGGTTTGGTCGCGGGCACCTTGGCGCTTTTAGCCTTTTCTTTTTGTTTCTGTTTCTGGTCGTGCTGCTTCTGTCCCTTTTCCTTGTCTTTCTTTCCGCCTTTGTCTCCCATTGTGTTTCTCCTTTGGCTGATGGTTCAATACAACGTCCTTCTTTGCCGCTTGCTCATCAATCGCTGGTTCCGTCTTTCCCTTTGTCGCGGTCATGCGCCCGCATGAGGCCGGCAAGACCGGCAAAGGGGGCGTGGGTGGCCGGCGGTTTCTTTTCCTTATCCGAATCTTCGGTGGGCAGCCATTCGGCATCGAGGTCGCGGGAGTGCTCGTTGTCGTGGCAGTAGATGCACAACAACTCCCAGTTGCTGCCGTCGGGCGGATTGTTCCGGTAGTTATGGTCTTTGTGATGGACCGTCAGTTCTCGCAACTTTTTGCCGGAAAAATCGCGACCGCAGTTCGCGCAGACCCACGGGAGGATCTTCAATGCCTGATTCCGATATTCGATTTTTTTCATGACCGGACTCCCTGTTTCCAAAGGTAACGTCACCTTAACTTACAATTTGGGCTATCGTCCTGTCAATCTTCAACTGCCGGAATCTGCTCGCCATGATCCGGTTTTTCTTGGTCCGTCAAGCTACGGCAGCAGGATCGAGCTGCCCGTGGTCACTCTCGCCTCGAGGTCCCTGTGGGCGGTGGCGGCATCGCGCAGGGCATACTCCTGACCGATGTTGACCTTCACCGCGCCGGCGAGGACCACACCAAAGAGGTCCCGGGCATGGGCGAGCAGGTCGTCGCGGTTGGCGGTGTAGTGCATGAGGCTCGGCCTGGTCAGAAAAAGCGATCCTTTCGCCGCCAGCACCCCGAGGTCAAGGGGCGGCACCGGTCCCGACGACTGGCCGAACGAGACCATCACCCCCATCGGCCGCAGGCATCCCAAAGATTTGGCGAAGGTCGTCCGGCCGACCGAATCGTAGACCACGTCCACTCCCCGCCCGCCGGTTATCTCCCGGACCCGCGTCTCGAAATCCACGTCCCGGTAAAGGATGGTATGGGTGCAGCCATTGGCCTTGGCGATCTCGGCCTTCTCCCGGCTGCCGACGGTGCCGATCGTTGTCGCGCCGAGATATCTGGCCCACTGGCAGAGCAGCGAGCCGACCCCGCCCGAGGCGGCCTGGATGAGCAGGGTCGTCCCGGGTCCGACCGGAAAACACTCTTTCAGGAGATAGCGGGCGGTCATGCCCTGCAGCATCATTGCCGCGGCTGTCCGGGTGGACACCCCCTCCGGCAGTCTCACCAGGCGATGGGCCGGCAGGCAGCGCACCTCGGCGTATGCACCGGGCGGCACTCCGGCGTAGGCAACCCGGTCCCCCGGGCTGAACTCGGTGACTCCCTCGCCGACCAGATCAACCCTGCCGGCCCCTTCGAGGCCGAGCACGGCGGGCAGGGCAGGCAAGGGGTAGAGGCCGCTGCGGTGATAGACGTCGATGAAGTTCAGGCCGATCGCCTCATGGATGATTCGCGCCTCGCCGGGTCCCGGCCGGCCCGGTTCGTGTTCTTCCCATGTCAGGACTTCCGGTCCGCCGGTAGCATGGATCTTGATTGCCATGGTCATTGTCCACCTCCTGGTCGATTTTCTGCGAAGATAGGATTTTTTGCTGGTCGAGAGGAAACGACAACAATATAGTCACGAGTTGAGTTTTTGCTCGGGGCGGCAACGTCATTCCCACGCATGTCACCCCCAGAGCGTTGCGGCCGGCCATTCCCTTTTTGCGGAGATGGTGTATGGTCGGCAGTATCATAAAGAATCCCGTTTATCGGCACCCAAGCGGTCAGTCTCGGGTTCACCTACGGGGGCACGGTCCGGCCGGTGCTGCGCGACATCTCCTCTCGGGTCGAGGCCGCAGGGCGGTTGCGCGATCATCGGCCCATCGGGATGCGGCAAGACTTCGCTGCTCCTCCTCGGGCTCTGGGAGGTTTTGGCCCTGCTGCTGAACTCCATGGCCCTGCCCAAACCGTGGGTGGTGCTGCTTGACATCGCCGGGAAAATCGCCGACGGCAGCCTGCTCGACGACCTGGCGATCAGCGGCCTGCGAGCCCTGCTCGGGATCGGCAATTTTCAAAAATATTTCTGATCGCCCTGATTGTCTTTTTCCAGATCCTGGGCCTGGACCGAAACGCAAGAGGATCGGTCCGACCGCTTGTGGCTGGCCGCATCGCTCCTCAAGGCCTTAGCCGTTTTGGAGCACCACTTTTTCAGCCTCCGGCTGTTCGGTCATTTCCCGTCGGTGGTCGGTGATGCCGATAAAGGTAATGACCGCCCCTTCGATGACATTTTCGAGGGTGCGATAGGGACGGATGCGCATCTGGAACCACGTCCCGGCCCGGGTCTGCACCTCGGCGGCGCGGGGGACGAGATCGTGCAGCACGGCCCGGACGTCTTCAACCAGGTGATCATAGCCGATCAGATTGGAGACGATGTGGGCGACGGGACGGCCGATATCGCTGTGGATAAGATTGATCAGTTCCGTGGTACCAGGGGTGAAACGGACGATGTGCAACTGGTGATCGACAAAGAGGGTGGCCACGCCGGTGCCGGCCAGGAGATTGTTCATATCGTTGTTGGCGCGCGACAGGTCGGACACCTTGTTCTGCAGTTCACCGTTGACCGTGGCCAACTCCTCGTTTACCGACTGCAGTTCCTCCTTCGAGGTTTCCAGTTCTTCGTTGGTCGATTGCAGTTCTTCGTTCACTGACTGCATTTCCTCATTGGTCGATTTAAGCTCTTCATTGGCGGTTTCCATCTCCTCGAGGGTGCTCTGCAGATATTCCTCCTTGGTTCGCAGTTCTTGCTCAAGTGCGGCGATCCGCTTGCTCTCGTCGGAGACCGGAGCAGCAGTGCCATCGGCGGCGGTTGCCGGCGAGAGAGCCTGGACCGGAGGCTCCTCGAGGATGATCAGGAAAATCCCCGGCACGATTGCCCCATCGGCCCCTGTCGCCGGGCGCAAAAAGAGATTGGCGGAGGTGAAATCGCCGTTGGTCTTCACCAGCAGCCCCAAATGGCTTAACGGTTCCAGCTGGGCCATCACCTGGTAGAAGGCGGCGGTCAGGGCAGGGCGGAGTCCTTCCCGGGCCATGGCGAGGAGGTTCATGCCCGCCTCGCCGCTGGCCGGCTCCAGGAATTTGCCGGTACGGCCGTGAATAAAGAGGATCTCGCCGCGGCTGTTGACGAGCACGGCGGTCTGGGCGTAATGCGCCACCAGGCTGCGTTCGGTAATTTCACGCAGATTGGGGCGGCCGTTTTCGCCTAAGTCCGCCTGCCGGCCGGGGCTCCGGTCGGTCGAATGTGTTAAGGGCGGGACAAACCTGTTAAGCGTTGGCCGGATCGCGCCGGGCAGGTCGATCTGCCGCCGGTAGATCTTCTGCTTGCGGTCGAGTACGGCAAACAGCGAGCTGAATTCACCCACCGATTCGGAAGTTCCCAAAAAGAGCATGCCTTGAGGGTTCAAGGCGTAGTGGAAGAGGGGGAGAAGTTTTTTCTGGAGGTCGCCATTCAGGTAAATCAGCAGGTTTCTGCAGCTGATCAGATCGATCTTGGAAAAAGGCGGATCTTTAATCACGTCCTGCTCGGAGAAGACCAGCAGGTCACGGATAATCTTCTGAATGTGACAGATGCCTCTGTCCGGTTCCTGGGTGAAAAAACGCGACAGCCGTTCGGGAGTGATGTCGGCGGCGATGCTGGCCGGATAGACCCCGGCCCGGGCCTGTTCGATCGCCCGTGCATCCAGGTCGGTGGCAAAGACTTGAACATTGAAGGTCTGTTTGAGGGTTTCCAGATGTTCCTGGAGGAGTATGGCGATGGAATAGGCCTCCTCGCCGGAGGCGCAGCTGCAGACCCACACCCGGATCTTCGCTCCGGCCGGCTTGCCGACGAAGAGCTGCGGGATAACCTCTTTTTCGAGGACGGCGAAGGCCTCCGGGTCGCGGAAAAAATTGGTGACCCCGATCAGCAGGTCGCGAAAGAGAGCCTGGGCTTCGGCCGGGTTCTGGCGCAGATGGCGGAGATAATCCTCCGCCCGGCCGATCTGGTGGACGGCCATGCGCCGTTCGACCCGGCGGATGAGGGTGTTGCGCTTGTACTGGGAAAAATCGTGACCGGTCTGGTCGCGCAACAGGATGCAGACCTTCTTCAGGATGTCCTCGGCACTGGCGACCGGGGAGCTTTTCAGGCGAGGTTTCTCGCCGAAGGCGTGGGCGGTATAGGCGATGAGCCGGGCCGGCATCTCGGCTGGCGGCAGCACATAATCAACCAGGCCGGTAGCGATGGCGCTGCTCGGCATGCCGTCAAATTCGGTCGATGCGGGAGTTTGGGCCATGACCATGCCGCCTTCGCCCTTGACCGCCCGCACTCCCACGGAGCCATCGCTGCCGGTACCGGAGAGAACGATGCAGATCGCCCGTTCACGCAGGTCATGGGCCAGGGAGCGGAAGAAGAAATCAATGGTCATCCGCATCCCCCGTGACGTAGTGTGTTCCAGCAGTTGCAGGGTACCGCCGAGAAAGGCCATATCGCGGTTGGGGGGGATGATATAGGCGCAGTTGGGTTTCACCTCCATGCCGTCGATGACCTCGAAAACCTGCATGCGGGTGTAGCGTTTGACCAGATCGGAAAGGATGCTCTTATGGTCCGGAGCGAGGTGCTGCACGAGGACAAAGGCCATTCCCGGGTCGCCCTCGGCGGGCATGCCCGAGAAGAAGGCCTCGAAGGCCGCAAGGCCCCCGGCGGAAGCACCGATGCCAACGATGGGGAAAGAGGGGCCGCCACTTTTCACTAGCGGCGGCGTATCGACCGTGTCGTCCTGGTCCGGCGCTGCCGGTGTCTGTTCCTGTTTTCTCTTTGCTGTCATGACGGCCTCCGCTGCCGGAAATTTCGCTGGAACGCGCTTTTTATGGAGTATTTAAAGTATTTAATGGTCCGCGCTGTTTTCCAGGTGGATCAAGGCCTTGCTGACCGCATCGACCAGCCCTTGCTGGCGCAGCGGTTTAATGAGGTAATCGCATGCATGCAGGCGAAAACTCTGTTGTACGGTTTCCGTCGAGGGGTAGGCGGTCATGATGATCACCCGGGTTTTGAGGATTCTCCGCAGCACTTCCTGGAGAATATCGATGCCATAACCATCGCCGAGAACGATATCGGCAAGGACCAGGTGAAAATTCATCTCATCCATCCTCGCCAGAGCTTCACCATAACTGGCGGCCGTGGTCACGTGGTGTCCCTCGGCGGTGAGAAAGCGGTGAAAGCTGAATCTGATCGATTCCTCATCGTCGAGAATCAGTATGTTGGCCTTCATGTTTTTCTCCGGGTGAGAGACATCGACCTTCTCTCATTGCTGCTCATCGAGCCAGTCTGAAATTTTCATTTGCATCGTTTACCTATGGAAATTGAGGCTGCCTGCACTCTATTTTCATCGGAACCGGTCGAGATCGGTCTCCAAGGCGTCAAGGCGACGGGAAATGTCTGTTCTCTCCTCATGGACAGCGTATCTGCCTTCATCGGTCATCCGCATATAATCACTGCGAATGGAGTCCAGCCTGGCCTG
>JBBRGP010000074.1:0-10017 GCA_038224105.1 Desulfobulbales bacterium
GGTAATGGAGTGAATTGTTCCTTTGGTCTGCCATCGTTCTCCTCCTTGACACATTGATAAGTGACTGTCTACAAACGAGAATTTATTTTCAGCAAAGCATTCGCTCCCATTAATCGCAGGCAACTGACCGTTATTCCGATAATTAAGCTGCAGAAGCAACAAAAAGTTAGGAGATACTTGCCGTTCATCGACAGACACGAGTAAGGTTGATGCATCGTATGGTTACCTTATTATCAGCATAGATGAACAGAGTATCAAGGAATTATCGATATTTTTTGCTCTTGCCGAGCCGCCGCGCCGGCTGTTGCCGGCGGCTGTTGCCGGCCGGGCCAGGCCGGATTTCAACTTTTTTTGAAGATTTCAACATAATTAATTGACTCTTTGCGGAACATCGGCGATACTAGATTTGTGCATATTCACATAACGTAACCGCAAAGGAGCGGGCCCGCATTGAGCCGTCCTCGAAGAAAATGGCATCTTCCGACTGAAAGGGGCGGTAGAACAGGTCGCGCGAATGATGGGGGTTACCAGATTTACCGTTTACAATTACCTGAAAAAAGTTCGAATAACCAATGCACTCAACTGACAAGAGGGCTCCCATGACCCGTACCGTCATCACCACCAGCCACGCCCCGGCCGCCATCGGCCCGTACTCCCAGGGCATCGCCACCACCGACCTGCTGTTTATCTCCGGCCAGCTGCCCATCGATCCAACCACCGGCAAGATGATTGAAGGCGATATCACTATGAAAACCGGACAGATTCTCAAAAATGCGGCGGCCATCGCCCAGGCCGCGGGCACCGAGCTGGGCCGCACCGTGAAGACCACGATCTTCCTCACCGACCTTGCCGACTTCCAAACAGTCAACAGCGCCTACGCCAGCCATTTTCCCGAGGCCCCGCCGGCCCGCAGCACCGTTCAGGTTGCCGCCCTGCCGCTCGGTTCGACCATTGAAATCGAATTTATCCTGACAAAGTAAACCATTTTGCGGGACCGAGGTACACTCTATGACATTTACGGTTAAAGACATCCTGGCGATGGAGGTCACCCTGGCTCTCGGCTGCACTGAACCGGTGGCCATCGCCCTCGGCGCGGCGGCGGCCACCCTCCTGCCGACCAAAGAGTTCGATGGTCTGGAGATCTGGATCGACCCCAATATTTACAAAAACGGCATGGCGGTAACCATCCCCGGCACTGGCGGCCTGCACGGCCTCGATACCGCCGCGGCCCTCGGTGCCTACGGCGGCGATCCGACCAAAGGCCTCGACGTGCTGGAAAGCCTGACCGACCATACGGTGGCCAAAGCCAAGGGACTGCTGGCGGCAAATACACCCTGGCCGAATTGGAAACCTGGCTACGCAGTCTTAACCTCGAGCAGATTCTCGAACTGACGGGGGAGCTTGACGACGACGACCTGAATTTTCTCGAAGTCGGGGTCAACCATAACCTGGCCCTCGCCGAATACGGTTTGAAACACGGCAGCGGCCTGGGTATCGGCAAGGCCATCGACCGGCTGATCAAGCAGTAGCTCCTGGTCAACGACATGTCAACCTCGGCGCGTCGGCTCACCTCGGCCGCCGCCGATGCCCGCATGGGCGGAGCAAAGCTGCCGGCCATGAGTTCCGCCGGCAGCGGCAATCACGGCCTGACCGCCATCCTGCCGATCTGGGCGATCAAGGACTTGAAAAGCAGTTGACCAGGAACAAAAAACCTGAGGAAAACGGGTGAAGGGGGCGCCGCCACGGCACATCGCCCGCCACGGCGAGGTTGCCTGCTTCTATGCGATGCTCTGACACCACTCGTAGGCATTTCTGAACATCCGCATCCACGGCGAAACCGGCAATCCCTTCATCTCCTCCGGCAGATAGTGGGCCTGCCAGGGCAGAAAGACCCTCTCGGCATGGGGCATCAGCGCCAGATGCCGGCCATCGGCGGAACAGAGTCCGGCCAGCCCTTCCGGCGAACCGTTGGGGTTGAAGGGATACTTCTCGGTCGGATCACCGTCGTCATCGACATAGCACATCGGCGCCATGCCGTCGCCTTTCACCTTGGCAAAAATCGCCGGGTCTGGAAAGAGCAGACGCCCCTCGCCATGGTCGACATGAATGCCGAAGACCAGTCCCTCCATGCCTTTCAGCATCATCGCCTGACTTTTCATAACCTTGACGGTGGTCCAGCGGGACTCGAAGCGTCCCGAGACGTTTCGGACAAAACGCGGTTGACGTTCGGCACCAAGTCCGAGTTCCGGCACCCAGCCGAGCAGCCCGAAAAGCTGGCAGCCGTTGCAGCTCCCGAGGGTGAAGGTGTCGGGGCGCCGGTAAAACTCCTCGAACATCTTTTTCAGTCGGGGATTGAAGAGGATGGTTGCCGCCCAGCCTTTGGCCGAGTCGGGAACATCGGCGTAGGAAAAACCGCCGACCGCGGCCAGCCCCCGGAAAGCGTCGAGGTGGACGGTGCCGGCGAGGAGGTCGTTCATACAGACATCCCAGGGATCAAAGCCCGCCGCATAAAAGGCCGAAGTCATCTCCCGATCCGAATTCGAGCCCTCGTCCCGAAGAATCGCCACCTTCGGTTTATCGGCGCGGGTCAGCAGTTCGGGGGGCGCCGGTTCGGGAACGAAGGGCAGATGGTAGCTCGGCCCTTTACGGTCATAGATATTTTCTTTCTCGGCCTCGGCGCAGGCCGGGTTGATCTGCAAGCGTTCCAGCTGGTAGCTGGTCTCCTCCCACCAGCCGCGGAGCACGATCATCTGCTCCTCGAGCACCGGATTGCCGTTGTAGGCGACCCGAATCCTTTTGTCGGCGGTGGTCGTGCCAATCCGGGCAAAGGGCACCGCGGCTTTGCCGAGGATTGCCTCGACCTCGGCCATCGCCTCCGCCCGACATTCCAGGACCAGTCCGAGTTCCTCGGCAAAGAGCATTGCAAAAACCGAGGCGGTGCCGGTCAGGGCGATATCGAGACCGCAATTGCCGGAAAAGGCCATTTCGAGCAGCGTGGTGATCAAGCCACCGTCGCTGCGGTCATGGCCGGCGGTAATCAGTCCCCTGGCGAGCAGGCGCTGGACGGCGGTAAAACAGTTTTTAACAGTAGCGGCGTCGCCAAGATCGGGACTGGCATCGCCCATCTGGGCCATGACCTGGGCCAGGGCACTGCCGCCCAGCCGGCTGCGGCCGCCGCCAAGATCAATATACATCAGCGGCGAGCCGACCTTTTTGATGTCCGGGGTGATCACCCTGGTGATATCCGGCACCGCCGCATAGACCGAGACCACCAGCTCGCGGGGCGACTTGACGGTTTCGTCGCCGACCATGGTGGCCATGGACAGGCTGTCCTTGCCGCCGTCGACGGCGATGCCGACCGCGATCATCGCCTCGGCCATCGCCTTGGCCGCGTCGTAGATCGCCGCCCCCTCGCCCGGCAGCTTGGGTGCCCACATCCAGTTGGCGGAGCACTTCACCTGAGCCAGGTCCTCGATTTTCGCAAAGACCAGATTGGTGAGGGCCTCCCCGACCGCCATTCGGGCTCCCGCCGCCGGATCGACGAGCATCTTGATCGACTGCTCGCCGATCGCCGTGGCGATCCCCGTTGTCCCGAAATGGCTCTGGGCAACCACCGCCACATCGCCGACCGTCAGCTGCAACGGCCCGCAGCATTGCTGGCCGGCAATGAGCCCGGTAACCGCCCTGTCGACCTTGCTGGTCAGAAAACGTTTGGAACCGACCGAGACCAGCCGCAGGACGTCGTGCAGGGCGGCGGCGACGGTGAGGCCGGCCGGGAGTTGGAGCGGTATACCACCAAAGGGCCTTCTCTGGTCGGCAAAGGTCTTTTGCGGGATATTGCCGAGCAGCACCGGCAGTTCGATGTCGACCGGGGTGGTGTCATCACTCGCATCATGAAGGACAAAGCGCAGATCGCCGGTGACCTCGCCGAGCACCTCGCAGTTGACCTTCTCCCGACCGCAGATGGCCTTGAATTTCCCGATATTCTCCGGCCGGATCAGAAATCCGTTGCGTTCCTGGTATTCGGCGACATAGATCTCCAGCACCGACATGGTCGGGTCGCCCACCCGGATATTGCGGATCTCGACGCGACCGCCGGCCTTTTCCACCAGTTCCTTCAGGACATTGGCCGGCCCCCCGGCGCCCTGATCATGAATCACCTCGATGAGGGTGCGGTCCCCCATCTCGTTGCAGGCGCGGATGACCCGGTTCATTTTCTGCTCCATCTCCGCATCGCCCCGCTGCACCGCATTGAAATCGAGGTTCGATTCGTTCTCCCCCTGGAGCATGGAGGAGGCGGCCCCGCCGCCAAAGCCGACCCGGTAAGCGGGTCCACCCACCTGGACGATGAGCATCCCTTTCTCGGCTGGCAGTTTCTCCGTCAGCCGGGCGTCGATCTGGCCGATGCCGCCGGTGAACATGATCGGTTTCAGAAAACCCCAGCGCTCGCCGCCGGCCAGGCGCATGTCGAAAGACCTGGTGAAACCCTGGATGAGCGGTTCGCCGAATTTGTTGCCGTAATCGGAGGCGCCGTTGCTCGCCTCAATCTCGATCTCGAGGGCAGAGGCGAGATTGTCGGGACAGGGCAGGCGCTTCTCCCAGGGCAGGTGGTAACCGGGAATATCGAGGTTACCGACGCAGTAGCCGGCGGTGCCGGCGATGACGAAGCCGCCCCGGCCGGTCCCCTGGACATCGCGAATCCGGCCGCCAGTGCCGGTCTCAGCGCCGGGGAAAGGCGCCACCCCGGTCGGGAAGTTATGGGTCTCGGCGGTAAGAAGGGGGTGATAGGTCACATTCACCGCCCGAAACGAGGAGGGCTGGTCGGGATTTTCGGGAAGCAGGGTATCGATCTCGTAGCCCTCGAGCACCGATGAATTATCCTTGAAGGCAACCACCGAGCCTTGCGGGTTGGCCCGGAGGGTGGCGGTCACCAGGCCAAACAGGGTATCCGCCATCTCTTCCCCGTCAATAACCTGCCGGCCTTTGAAAAAACCGTGGCGAGAATGCTCGGAATTGGCGTTGTTCAGGTCCATGATCTCGACAATGGTCGGATTGCGGCCCTGCCGGTTGACAAAATAGTCGTAATAGAGGTTGCGGTCCCGTTCGTCCATGGAGATGCCCGGCAACTCGGTGAGCCCGTCCGGTCCTTTGGTCCTCAGATCAACCTCGTATACCGGTTCGGGCACCATCCCGGTCTCGAAGGTAGTCAGCGGTTCGGGGTAGTGACACTCGGTCATCCGGTCATGGTGGCGGTCGATGAAGGCCTGAAGATCCTCCTCGGCCGGGACCAGATAGCGCCGCGACCTCTCCACCCGGGTGATCGCCTCAAGTCCGGTGGTTTTGCAGATGGAGACCATGTTCGACGACCAGGCGGTGGCAAAATTCAGTCGCGGCCCAACTTCGACTACCCGCTCCCCCCGCGGTACCGGGATCTCCTGCACCGATTCAAGGAGAAAACCATCGGCCAGAATCAGCCGCAGACAGGTGGTCTCCTCCGGGGTAAGGTCGCGGGTTGCTTCGATATGAAAACAGTAGGCCCGTTCGCCATCAATCTGCCGATAAAGTTGTGTGACCGTCACACCCATGAGCATCTTCCTTTACAAGCGTACAGCTTTGATTTGAAATGATTACAAAATATTTGGATTGTATCGATAAAATACCTGTCAGTCACCTTGGCCGACAGGCCGGGTTCGAAGGCATTGCAGGCGGAGCCTGGAGCGGCCCAGCGGTCGCCGGTCCGCGGCGATGTCGGCAAAGACTAGCATCATTTGGCGAAAATTTCCGCATCAATCTGTCCCGGTGCCGCCGCTTGCCGTCGTGCTGATCATCTCCGGCTCAGGCAGATGTGTTCGAGCTGCGGCCCGACTATCTTCCAGTCGACGCAGGGCCTGGCGAATCCTTTCGGTTTTACGAGGGGGCAGCCGAAGGCCGAGTCATCGACATAGACATCGCCATAGGCCTTGGGGCTGGAGGTCCAGTCATCCTGGCCCGGATTGCGGTTGACGCCATACAGTTCGATCCCGTTAGCTTCGAGATACTGGACGGCATCGCGGAGCAGGGTCCTCCCTTCCTTGCTGTCTGAGCGCATGGTGAATAAAATGAGCCGCGCCCCGTGGCGCTGCAGCTTTTTCAGCCAGCTGATCGCCCCGGGGACCGGTTCCCCGATATCCGGATAGCGGTGATCGACCACCGTCCCATCAAAATCAACGCAAATGTACATTTTTTTCCTCCGAAGATCCTTCCACATCCTTTTGCAGAGCCATAAACTAATGCACCTGCCGCACTTTGCAACTTCCCGGCCGAGGGTGCGGTGAAAAGAGTATCGGCAACCAGGCGGGAGAGCTCTTCGCTGCCCGGCGAAGCCGAAACTCGGTGACCGGTTCGACGGTCCGCGGCTATTGGCCTTTGCCGAGGAGGATCGGCAGGGCCGTCTGCCGTTTACTGGTATCTTCCTGATGGACCGCCATCGCCAGAGCCTTGCGCGTCCCGACCAGGACGGCGAGCCGGCGGGCCCTGGTCAGCCCGGTATAGATGAGGTTGCGGAAAAGCATCCTGAAATGCTGAGTCAACACCGGCATGATAACCGCGCCAAATTCGCTCCCCTGGGATTTGTGGATGGTGATCGCATAGGCCAGGTCGAGTTCGAGAATATCATCTTTCTGATAGGTCACCCGTCGCCCATCCGGCGAGAAAGCGACGATACAACTGAGGCCGGTATTATCGATGGCGACGATTCTGCCGATGTCACCGTTGAAGACATTCAATTCATAATTGTTGCGCCGGTGAATGACCCGGTCGCCGTCGCGGAAAATCCGTTCCCCCACCTGCAGCTGGGCCTTGCCGGGGGCAGGAGGGTTGGCCGCCTCCTGGATGATTCGGTTGAGATTGGCGGTACCCAGGCTGCCGCGGATCATCGGCGAGAGAATCTGGATCTCCTCCTCCGGCCCGTAATATTTGGGAATCCATTGAAGGTAGAGGCGAACCACCGTGTCGACGGCGGCCATCCCGTAGTGGAGGGTCGACCAGGGGTGGACTCTGGCCAGGACCGCCTTCAGCTCCTCGACATGACCGGCTGCGGCGGCGATTTTCTCGAGCTCGACATGGCGGAATTTATTGGGGATGACCAGTTCCGGACCGGTGAAGGAGGTGATCGGTTCTTTAGTTCTGAATTCGTAGAGATTTTCAGCGGTTGTCAGTCCCTCAAAATGGGCGGTCGGCAATTGGTAGAACCTTTTTACCCGCGTCACGAAGTCGAGCTGCTCCTTGGTCGCCTCATCCGAGTCGATGAACAGACAATCGACCTTCTCGGTCCACAGTTCCGGCCGCTTGAACGGCGAATCGATATGCGGGGTGATCCCCTTGTTCAGCTGATGGGCGTACTCGATGATCTTCGAAGCCCGGGCCTGGCGAAAGACCTCGGTGAGAAAAAAGGCGGGGACCGTGCCGGCGGCGATGATATCCCGCAAGACATTGCCGGCACCGACCGCCGGCAGCTGATCGGCATCGCCGATAAAGAGGAGCTGGCAGGCCGGCGGCACTGCCTTGAGCAAGGAGGCGGTGAGGGAAATGTCGAGCATTGAAGTCTCGTCGACGATGACAAAGTCGGCGCGCAGCGGCTGCTCCTCGTTTTTCTGGAAGGTGCCGTTCTGCCATTCCAGCAGCCGGTGCAGGGTTTTCGCCTCCCGGCCGATAACCTCGGCCATGCGCTGCGCGGCCCGGCCGGTGGGCGCGGCGAGCAGCACCCGTTTGCCGAGATACTCCAGCAGCCTGACGATGACCAGGGTGGTGGTGGTCTTGCCGCAGCCCGGTCCACCGGTAAGCACCGAGAACTGACTGGTTGCGATCGAACGGACAGCATCGGCCTGTTCGGCGCTGAGGGTGATCCCGGCCTGCCGGCAATGCCGTTCGATCCACCGGCCAATGAATTTTTCATCGAGGGAGAGAGGATAGGCCATGGCCCTGATCCTCCTCGCCACGTACGCTTCGTCGTAGTAAAGGGTTTTGGAATAATAGCAGAGTCGCTCACCCTCTCCGGGCAGGATGAGGACCCGGACTTTCAGATGGTTTTCCACCTCCATGCTCCGCAGGATCTGGTGCAGGCGATCAGCCGGGTCAAAACCGAGGAGCGCTCCTGCCTCCGCCGTGATCTGCGTCGACAGCAGATAACAATGCCCCTGTTCCCGGCCGGCGGCAAGGACGTGTCGCACCGCGGCGGTGATCCGCTGCTCACTGTCTTCGGCAAGCCCCAGACTGAGGGCGACCTTGTCGGCCGAGAAAAAACCGATCCCGTAAAAATCGTTGGCCAGGCGATAGGGGTCCTGGCGGACGATCGATATCGCCTGCTCGCCGTACTTTTTATAGATCCGCACGGCAAAGAGGGTGGAGATACCATGGCCCTGGAGAAACATCATCACCTCCCGGACCATCCGGTGTTCCCGCCAGGCCGCCTCGATCATCTCCAGCTTTTTCCTTGCGATTCCCGGCACCTCAACCAATCTTTCGATATTATGTTCGAAGATCTCCAGGGTATTGTCGGGAAAATGGCGGACGATCCTGGCCGCCGTCTTCGGTCCGACCCCGTGGATGAGGCCGGAGCCCAGATATTTTTCCAGGGCCGCCGCCGTCGCCGGCTTTGTTTCGATGGCTTTGTCAGCCTTGAACTGGCGGCCGAACTGGGGATGGACGGTCCAGGCGCCGTGGAACTCCATGGTGGCGCCGGCGAAGACCTGGGTCTGGTGCACGGTAACCGTCTCCAGCGAACCGGGACTGGTGAAGGGAGCAACCCGCAGCACCGACCAACCGCTGTCGGCATTGTGATAGGTGACCCGCTGGACGATCCCCTTGAGGGTTTCCGCAATATCTGCCATAAACCGGATGAACGTTTGTTGGGTCAATGCTCCTGCCGGGCGGCAACGACAACTCTGGAAGAAACCATGACGCTGTCGCTCCGGCTAATTGACCTTATCCATACGAATGGTGTCGCCAATCCGCATGCCCTGGCCGGCGGCAACCATGGCGTCGATTTTTTCCCGCACTTCGGCGAGGGGGACCCGCAAGGCCGCCGCCAGCTGCTCCGCCGTATAATAGCCGTGTCCTTGTTCATCCTTCAGCAGGGGAACCAGGCCCTGATAATTTTCCTGAAAGCTTCGGGTCAATTCGAGCCTTGCCTCCTCCGCCACATTTTCATAGAGATACTGCATAGCCGCATGGATAAGATACGAGGCCTCGCCATCCTTCACGTTCGTGGCCATAACCACCTGAACGGCGTCAGCGAGAGTCTTGAACTGGCCGTGCAGGGCTTTGATGATCGTCGCCGAATCTAACGGCGGCAGGCTGTTGCAATGACAGCCGATAAGAATTTTACGACACCTCGGGCACTCCTCATGGCCGCACCCGCAGCCGTGCAATGCCCCCGGCGGCTGCCGGCAGCCGGGACATTCCCCGCTATACGCGAGCGCCTGCTCTTCGCCGACCCGAACCCTGGAAAGATATTTCTTGATGCCCATCCCCCTACTCCCCAATACTTCAACCCCTTAGAACCGGGATTCCTTTCCATAACCCGCTGCGGGGCACTCTATGAATAGTTTGTCGGCGCCATAGGCAGCGACCTCTCCGGATGGCGCACTTCCCCGCCGCTGGTCACGAAAATCGCCGACCTCCCTGGCAGGGGACATTTGGTCTCGCAGATTCCACAGCCGATGCACAGGTCATCGACGACATACGGCTGTTGCACGGTCACCAGCTGCCCGGCAGGGTTTACCAGAGTGGCCGCCCGGAAACGAATGGCTTTCTCCGGCGTCGGGCAGTGTTCCTCGCAGACCATGCAGGGAATACCTTTCGCGTAAGGAAGGCAGGTATTCTTATCGAACCAGGCATGACCTATTTTCAACCGCTGCTTCTCCTCAAGCGTCAGCACCCGCAGGGCCCCGCTCGGACAGACCTGGCCGCACAGGGTGCAGTTGAATTCGCAGTAGCCGGTCCGCGCCACCAGAAAAGGCGTAAAAACGCCATCGAACC
>JBBRGP010000075.1:0-9972 GCA_038224105.1 Desulfobulbales bacterium
CGCCCTGTACATGACCGTCATCACCATCACCACGGTTGGTTTCGGCGAAATCAATCAACTGAGAAAGCATTATATCATCTGTGGATTCGGGCGAGTCGGTGTCGCCGCCGCCGAACGTTTTCAGAATTTAAAAAGGCCGGATATCATATCATCACCGCCGAGAATGGCCGGGACGGGTACGAGACGATCGTCCGCGAACGGCCGGAAGCCGTGGTTATCGATTACTTCCTGCCGGATATGACCGGCCTCGAGATCTGTACCAGAATCAGGGCAAACCAAGAGCTGCCGCCGATGAAACTATTTCTGTTTCCGGCCATGATGATGTAGAGACAAAAAAGAAAGCCTTGGCGGCGGGGGTGGATTCGGTGGTAGTGAAAAGTCCCGATGCCGCCGAAATCGTCAATACCGTCAAGGCCAAAATGGAAAACTCGTAAAAAAGGGGACGCGTTGAAATCCTTTGAGTTCCCGAGAGGATACTGAGTATGATTGAATTATCCGCAAAATGGATTAAAGGATGTGAGACATATGGTGTCACCCATTAAAAAGGGAAAAGTGCGCGCCGCGAACCCTTTCGATGAGCAAGACGACAAAATTGAACAGATGAGGAATCTCATGGACAAAATCAAGGTTAAGAATCCAGTGGTCGAACTGGACGGCGACGAGATGACCCGGATCATCTGGCAGTTTATCAAGGAAAGACTGATCCTGTCCTATCTCGATATCGACCTCAGATACTACGATCTGTCGGTCGAAAACCGCGATGCCACCGAGGATAAAGTGACGGTGGCGGCGGCGGAGGCGATCAAAAAGTACCGGGTGGGGGTCAAATGCGCGACCATCACCCCGGACGAAGGGCGGGTGAAGGAGTTTCACCTGAAAAAGATGTGGAAGTCGCCGAACGGCACCATCCGTAATATCATCGGCGGCACGGTCTTTCGCCAGCCGATCATCTGTAGAAATATCCCTCGTCTGGTTCCCGGCTGGACCAAACCGATCGTCATCGGCCGCCATGCCTTTGGCGATCAGTATAAGGCCACCGATTTTCTCGTTCCCGGCGCCGGTCGACTGACCATGACCTTCACCCCGGCCGATGGCGGCCCGCCGGTCGAGTATCCGGTCTTCGACTTCCCCGGTCCCGGCTGCGCCATGGGCATGTACAATCTCGATGCCTCGATCCGCGGGTTTGCCCGGTCGTGCATGAACTACGGTCTGTCCCTCGGCTGGTCGGTCTACCTGTCGACCAAGAACACTATCCTCAAAAAATATGACGGCCGGTTCAAGGACATCTTCCAGGAGATCTTTGCCACCGAGTTCGAAGACCGCTTTCAGGAAGCGGGGATCGTCTATGAACACCGGTTGATCGACGACATGGTCGCCTCCGCCCTGAAGTGGCCCGGTGGTTTTGTCTGGGCGTGCAAGAACTACGACGGCGACGTCCAGTCGGACACGGTGGCGCAGGGTTTCGGTTCCCTCGGCCTGATGACCTCGGTGCTGCTCACCGAGGACGGCGGTACGGTCGAGGCGGAAGCGGCGCACGGCACGGTGACCCGTCACTATCGCCTGCACCAGCAGGGCAAGAAGACCTCGACCAACCCCATTGCCTCGATTTTCGCCTGGACCCGCGGCCTGTGGTATCGCGGCAAGTTCGACGGGTCCCCGGAGGTCCAGAGTTTCGCCGAAACCGTCGAAAAAGTCTGCATCGATACCGTCGAATCCGGGTTCATGACCAAAGACCTTGCCATTCTCGTCGGTGCCGGCCAGACCTGGCTGACCACCGAGGAGTTCCTCGCCAGACTTGATGAAAATCTCCGCGCCGCCATGCGCTGATTGCATCCGACCAACGCTCCGCGCCGACGCCGGCAACCACCTGCGTCGGGCGCGGAGGCCCTGCCGTCGCCCTTGGCGGTCGCCATGACCACCCCTCTTGCAACTCCAGTCGCCCTGACGAATTAAGCTGCCCTTGGTCGAATTGTTTATGGGGGGATTTGCTGCAAGTAACCACCATGCCTGTTCAGCCGTCACGTTCATAACTCTATTTTATCCCACATTATTCCACTCACCCATGGTCTTTTATCCTGGCTATGGATCAGTGTAATAAATTTGATTTATATCAGTGATATAGCGTTTAGTCTCAGTTGGGGGGCGAGCACCTGCCACCGTTTGATCTCTGGTTGTGCGTCCGGTGGCATCAAAAAAGGGCAAAAAGCAGGGCTTTATCGTTCCCTAATGTCCTGGATATTTACTTGGAGTTGTGCACTTTTTCCTTGACATGGAAATTGCGGTTGCTATATAGGGAATGTTGCGGAATGAAATGGTATATAATGGTGGAATATGGAATATCATGGTCATCAGCAGATTTCGGAGCAAATACGATCATACCATCGACGACAAAGGGCGGTTGAGTTTCCCCAGCCGCTTCCGAGAGGTGCTGCGCCAGTATGAATCCGAGGTCCTCATCGCCATCCCCTGGGAAAATCATCTGCGGGCCTACCCTTTGTCAGAGTGGGAAAATCTTGAGAACAAACTGAGGGGCGAGGATCAGGAGCGACTCGAAGATCTGGACAAGATTATCCGGTACCTCGAGTCGGAAAGTTTTGAATGCGTCGTCGATAAACAGGGGCGAATTCTGCTCCCGCCTGCCCTGAGAGCCGAACTTGGTTTGAAGAGGGAGATCGTCTTGATCGGCATGATCGATCGGGTTGAGATCTGGGACAGGGAGACCTGGGATGCGGAGCGCCGGTTGGTTCGCGAACATTTCGGCGCCCATAAGGCAGGCATCAAGAAGAGAGGCATCATTTAATAATCAGAACACAGGTATGAATTTTCACAATCCCGCCCATAATTATTGCCGACCAAGGGCAAACTCGCACTTTTTCCAGCAGTTAAGCTGCCAGCAGGACATCTCCCGCTCGGGCGACAGAAATGTATCGGGAGCGGTCGGCAAGGTGCTGCTCGTTTTCTGCCCGCTGGTTCTGGTCATGAACCTGGGGCTTGCCTCCTGTTCCCATACCCTTGAACAATCCGTGCAGGCGGTAAGCAATGTCCGCCATGAACTCATGGAGCGGCAGATGAGTCTGAGGGCAAAGAAGGAGCAATTATCCTCGCCGGAACGGGTGCGGATCCTTGCCGCCGAAAAATTATCCCTCTATGCTCCGGATCAAGAGCAGGTCAAGGTTTTGTAGCACGGGGCTGCCCGGGGTATTGAAACAACTTCGGATAAATGTCCGGATACAGTTCCTTGGCACAGGCGGGACAGATTCCATGGCTGAACCGGGCGGTGGAGTTGTCTTGAATGTACGATTCCATCTCCACCCATTTCCCGTCAGCGTTTCGAATTCTCTTGCAGGAAGCACAGGTTGGCAGCAATCCCGTCAAGGTATTGATCTGGGCCAGCGCCTCCTGAAGCTCCGCTATCACTTTATCCCGTTCACTGCCATAGCGTTTTCGCCCGGCAACCTCGTTCGTTAACTCCGCGGTACGGGCGGCGATCCGGATTTCGAGGAGCTCGTTGGCTTTTTTCAAGTCGTCACTTACCCGCAGAAAGGTCCTGTACATATAATAGAAGATCACGGTGTAAGCGAGACAGCGCTGGATATGCCAGAACCACCAGTTTTTATTCCAGTCCACCGAGAACGGGAATTGCAAAGCGGACAGGCCCAGCAGGAGAAACATGCAGGTGAAAAGGTATGACTCGATTTTACTCGATCGGAGAAACTGGTGGAGGAAATAGCAGGCCGCGGCGAGGATGAAGGTTCCGGCAACGAGGTCGATGGCGATTGCAAAAGGAGTAAACTTTCCAAGCCGGCGCATTGCCGGGAAGTAGCCCCGATAGGTGAGTATCAGTACTCCGAGCAGAATGGAGAGAAAGACTGCTGCCCACGGCAGGGTTTTGGCGTGCACCAGGTGTTTATTGATACCAGGAAACCATACCAGCACAAACCAGCAGCCGCCAAAAACACTGGCGAGGCTGCGCAGCAGGTGAAAACCGTTGCCGAAGGTTGAAACGGCATGAAGAAAGTCGAGAACCCCCAGCATGATAAAGCCCATGGCCATTAAAAAATAGTCCCTGTTGCCGCTGGTCACGTCTCTATTGAGCTGGAGAAGAATCAGGGCCATTGCCAATGCGGCCATGCCGCCATAGGCCTCCAGGGTTGCATGTAAGGGTTCGTTGACGACCTGCAGGTCATGCCAGCGGCTGTCGAGAATAATGCTGGTCAAAAAGGATCCCAAAAAGATAAGTAACAGAAGAACAAGTAAGATTGGCCGCCTGTCTCGCGCAATTGTCATATTCTCAGTCACTCCGCCAGGTGGAGTAGTGTTTCAGAGAGCGCATTTGAGCCGTTGTTCTTTGCCACGCCGCACTCCTTCATCTTGGAGGTCAAAAATTTCCCAATTTCTTCCGGACGAATCGGAATAATCCTTCTCTTTAGTAGTATCAGAGAGTTGTGGTCACGTCCAGATTGATATCAAAAAAGTTACAGATGTATTAACCCCTTCGAGGTATTGCGACGCCTCGTTTTTGACTGTCGAGGGCTCGCGCCGGTCGCTCTCGACAACAGGCGGTGGCAGCGACCTTATCATCCTGGCGGTGTTCGGATGAGCAGGGGGGGAGGGAGCGGGGGAGAAAGCCGGGATCAAAGGTGACCTGGTGAGAGTCAGGGGACGGAAATATCCTCTCGTCTAGATCCTCACCAGCTACAGGCTGGACGACCTGGCCTGGGCGACCTCGAGGGCCAGTTCCGTCCGAGAATTGGCATCCTTGGGCAGGTTTTTCTTGTCACACCATTCGCTGAAGGTGACGGGGTCGATAAAGACCTTCAGCACCTGGTCTCCGGCTGCTTCAACCTCGGTCTTTTTCTCTTCGGCCCTGACCCGCCATTCCTCATAGGTCGGCGGCAGCAGTTCGGCGTCATCGAAGATGGCCAATAGCGGACGGTGATGCTCCTCCTTATACCAGACCGAGCAGGTGGACAGATATTCGGCGAGTCGGGCGATCTGTTCCCGGCCTTGGGCGGTCAGGGGCAGGTTCTGCTGGCCGACGAAGCGGCGTGGCTCGGAGCGGGGAATTTTCCCGTGGCGGATGAGATAGAGGGTGCTCACGGCACCGGCTCGGCGTCGAGGATTTCATCGATACGCCGGCCCGTCGCCTGTTCGACCAGGGACTGCAGGGCGAGGGCGTTGGCAAGGCGGGTCCGGATGGCCCGGCATGCTATCCGGTCCTTGGCGTAGAGTTCGAGCTTTTCGGCAAAGCGCCGCCGCACCGGCAGGCGGACGGTACCCCGAACCAGCTTGTCGGCCAGACAGACCACCTCTTTTTCCGAGAGCAGTCCTGATGCCGGTGCGGGAACGTCGCGGTGGAAGGCGACGACCTTCGCGACTTTTCTGAATCCGAGACTGGCGAGCAGTTCCGCGCCCCGTGCCTCATGCTGCGGCCGGCCTTTGGCAATATCGTGGAGGAGACCGCCGTTGTGCAGGAGCTCGAGATCCAGGGCGTAGCCATGGCGGTTCAGCTCCTGGCCGAGGAGTTTTGCCAGTCGGGCGACGGCCGAGCCATGCGCCACCCCCTTTTCCGGCATGAAGGCGGTGGCCAGGGCCAGAGCCTCGGCACCATCGCCAATCGCCAGCCGATCGAACCGTCTGGTGAGGGCGGCAAAATCCTCCGGGGTGTCGGCGTCCTGGAGAATGCCTAGGTCCCAGACCGCCACATCCTGATGCTCCTGGTGTTCCAGCAGGGATTTCAGGCCGCCATGGCCGTCATGGGCGAGGATCGCCGGGATGAGTTGTGCTGCAATGAGCGGGGGATGGCCGCGCGATCCTTCAAACGTCGGATAGACCACGGTCTTTTCGGCAAAGGCGGCGATGAGGGCGGCGATCGTCGCCGGCCTGACCAGCGGGATGTCGACCGGCAGGATGAAAAAGCCGTCGGTTCCGGTGAGATGGGGGAGCGCCGCACAGACCGACGAGAACATGCCCCGGTCATAGTCCGGGTTATGGATGGTAAGGAGGCTAAATCGCGCCGCCTCGGCTTCGACCTCGGCGTGACGATAGCCGGTGACGACGGCAATCTTCCCGATGCCCGCCTCGCGAAAAAGCCCGGTACAGCGGGCCAAGAGGCTTTGTCCGCCCAGCTCCATGAGCGGCTTGAAGCCGTCGATCCGCGAGGAGTAGCCGGCCGCTAAGATGACCGCCGACAACTTCATCGGCTTTTTCCAGCCCGGACTTGAACAAGTTCGGCGATGATGCTGAGGGCGATCTCCTCCGGGGTGTCGGCGCCGATGGCCAGACCAATGGGGCAATGGACCCGGGCCAGGTCGCTGTCGGTAAAACCGTCACGGCGCAGGGAATCGTACACGGCGGCGCGCTTTTTGCGGCTGCCGATCATGCCGATGTAGCCGGCTCCGGTGCGCAGACCCTGGGCCAGCACCTCCCGGTCATGGAGGTGGCCGCGGGTGACGATGATCAGATAATCGTCGGGTCCGAGGCCGGCGACGCAATCTTTGAAGGAATCGAGGACCCGCACCTTGCCGGCCTCGGGATAGCGGTCGGCGTTGGCAAACTCCCGACGGTCATCCATGACCACCACCTCAAAGCCGACGAAGGCGGCAATCCTCGCCGTGGCTAAAGCGACGTGGCCGGCGCCCGCCAGATGAACCCGGCCTGGATGCACCAAAGGTTCGACAAACATTTCCCGGCCTTGATAGGTCAGGAGAAACGGGGCTCGCCGGCTTTTGCGGAGAATCTCCGCCCGCAGCTCCGCCGGAATGTCGGGGTCGACGTCGGAAGCAAGCAGCAGCAGGCGCGGCGGCGCCTCTCCCAGGGGCAGCTGGGTGAGTAACATCGGCCGTTTGCCCCGGCGGTATTCGCCCTGCATCGTTTGCAAAAGGGGCAAGGTTTCCGGTTCGATCCGGTGCAGCAGGACCGATACCGAGCCGCCGCAGACCATGCCCTGCTCGGCGGCGGAAGCGGCATTCAGTTCAAAGTTCAGCTCGGCAAAGGAGGGTGAACCGTGGAGCAGGCCCCGGGCCTTGGCCTGACAAGCTCCTTCGACGGCGCCGCCGCCGACGCTGCCGACACTGGTGGCGTCGGCCAGGACCAGCATCCGTGCCCCCGAGGTTCTGGGGGCGGAGCCGAGATTGCGGACAATGGCGCAGAGCACCGCCGCCTGCCCCTGTTCCAGGCTGGTGATAAGGTGATCAAGGATGTGCTGCATTCCCTTCCTCTTTTTCGCGTTGATCGACGATGGTCCGTTTGACCGTATGGCTGGCGGCAAAGCCGGTAACCTGACGAATCCTTCCGATAACCAGTTGTTCCTCGACAAGACTATCCCGAATTGCCGCAGCCCGCAAGAGCTGCCGGCGGATTTCCTCTTCGCCGGGACTTTTCTCGGCCAGGGCGACAAAGTCCAGAACAAGTCGGTCGGTGCTGGGCCGGTCCAGGCTTACCCGGTAATCGAGCAGGCCGGGCAGTTGAAAAAGCAGATCGTCCAGATCCTGGCTGAACAGCAGGCCGCCCGGCAGCGGGCAACCGGTCAGACGGCCGCGGCTATTTTTCAGCCGGGCTGTCACCCCGCCGCAGCGGCAGGGCGACCGGTCGAGGCTCGCCAGATCGCCGGTGCGGTAGCGGATAAGCGGCATGGCCTCGCGACCGAGGGTGGTGAGGACCACCTCGCCGATCTTGACAGCCGTTTGGGCACCCCGGTGCTGCCCGAGGTCTGCAGGATAATGACCCGGTGCACCAGGGCTTGCGAGACCGCGAGCAGACGATGGCCCTGACCGGCGATATCGGTGCCGGTGAGCAGCGGCAGCCGGGCCAGGTCGGCGCGGGTCCGCAGCCCATCCGGATCCAGTCCGGTCAACCGCTCGCGGTACAGCGGGCTGTGCCCGCCCGGGCATGGGCGAGAGTGCGGCGCAGGGCCTCCAGCTGGGCCAGGTCAAGGTTCTCCCGGTCAAGCGGCGTGGCGATTCCGAGCCGTCTGGCGACCAGGCCGTCCACCGGCGTCCGCCGTATGTTTTCATTGTGCCGGGACGGCCGATGCAGGGGCCGGCCGTCCCGGGCGGTCAGGTTGAAGCTGCAGAAGGGGATGAGCCGGCCGTCGGGCCGGGCGACGTGGATGCAGCAGCCGCGGAGCCGGTCGAGATTCAGGCTCCAGGCGTCCTGAAAAGCCATGGCCGAGACAGTAAAGGTATGGCGGCGGGCCTGACGGAGAAATTGATCGAGGCCATCACCCGGTTTGGAGCCGTCTGTCTCGCCGGCCGCTAGCGCCGCTCCCCATTGCCAGGTGGTAACGGCGATGGCGGTCAGCGCCCCCTGTTCGGCCGGTTTTGGCGGACAGTCGCAGCTTGAGCTGCCGAGCCGCTGCAACCGGCCGTCTTCACCGACCAGATATCTGGCCGAAAAGGAACAGAGGGCGTGTTTGCAGCCGGGCGGCCGGAAATCCCCGAGCTGCAGCAGCCCGCCGCTCTGTTCGGCAAGCCCCTGCATCAGTTCGGGCGGGGTCACATGGTCCGGAGTGAAGGTTGCCGGGTAGCGGCCGAAATAGCTGATCGGCTGGAAATGGACGCCGCGCACCTGGGGCTGCCGGTCCAGCCCGAACTTCACCAGTTGCCAGAGCTGCTCGGTATTGACCCCTCGCACCACGGTCGCCACCAGAACGATGCCCAGCCCGGCCTCGGCGAGACTGGCGATGGCCTGCTGTTTTTCGGCCAGCAGTCTCCGGCCGCGCAGCGTGGTGAAGACCTCATCGCGGACCCCGTCGAACTGGAGAAAGACCGAGGAAAGGCCTTCGCCCTTCAGCCGTCCGGCGAGCTGGGGATCGCGGGCAAAGGCCATATCAAGCCGCACCGGACCCGTTTGCAACAGGCGGACAAGCAGGGTCACGATGTCGAATACAATTTCAAGGACCCGGAACAGCCGCTGCAACTGGTTTTTGTCTGCGCCATGTGGCTGACCGGGTTCGATGCGTCGACCGTATCCACCCTTTATCTCGACAAGCCGATGAAGGACCACAGTCTGATGCAGACCATCGCTCGCGCCAACCGGGTGACCTCGTTTCGGATCAACGGGGAGGCCAAGATCAACGGCGAGATCCTTGACCGGGACACCGGTCGGCTGGTCGCGGTGTTCCAATACCTGCGCGGGGTGATCGAGAGCATCATCGACCGGCAGGATATCGATGCGGTGAGTCTCCGCATCGGCGAGCTGCTGGATGATGGATGAAAGCGTGGTGGTCGACAGTCCCGAAGCATTCACCGTCGCGCAGACGGCTAAGCCGCCTGCATACCAGATCGTCCAGACCGGCAGGGTCTGGGATCTCAGTAAAATTAATTTTGCCAGGCTCAAGGAAGAGTTCCGGTACGCCCCCTACAAAAATATCGAGATTGCCGACCTGCGCGCCTTCATCAACGGCAAGATAACCCAGATGTTGCAGCAGAACATGACCCGGACCGATTTTGCCCAGAAGCTGCAGGAGATTAAGAAGGCTGCCACCAGTGCCAGCGGTGTGTACCTTGTGCCGAGAGAGGATACGTTGGCGACATTGCAGCGCCTTGGACTTACCAAAAAGAATCTGGAGGAAATTCTCCTGTCACTTTCCGTAGCCGATTATTGCAGCGGACCGGAAGCCGACCGGGATAGGGAAGGACAATTGTGGATTTTCGGTAAGCGCCTTCGCGGCCACGAAATTTATATAAAATTGAAGGTTGCAATGGTTGCAGGGAAAAAGATTGCAAAGTGTATTTCCTTTCATATTGCCAAATATCCTTTGTCCTATCCTTGCAAGAAGTCCGGATGAAGAGATCATTAGGAGGAATTACTATGATATCCATTTGCCCGGGATGTGAGAAAGAAACACATGTTGAGCGCGCGCAAAAAACGGAGCAGTTTGAGGTTCGCGGCGAGACCGTAGAAATCGTCGCAAAATTCAATCGTTGCTCGGAATGCCATGCACTGTTTGAGAATACCCGTGAGCCAGAT
>JBBRGP010000076.1:0-9961 GCA_038224105.1 Desulfobulbales bacterium
GTTGATCTCGCTGATTTTTTCGTGGTCGGCCAGCAATTCCCCAAGATGGGCGGCGACGTCCTGGTCGCAGACGGCGGTCAGCGCCGAGAGAATCTGGATTTTTATCAACTCCGAGGAGTCGGCCAGGGCGGTGAGAAGTAATCTCTTCCGGTTCTTGCCGCTAATTTTATAGAGACAGAGAAAAGCCTCCCGCTGCACCCGGAAATCCTCATGCTTGAAATAGGGCAACACGCTTTCGGCAGCATCCTCCTGGCCGGTCTCGCCGAGGAGTTTCAGAAGATTACGCTTGCCGTACCAGGGCATGTGCTCCGGAAGACGTTCCAGGACAATGGCGGCCAGGTAGGTGCTGTTGGAGGTAAGCAGATCGATGATTTTTATCCGATCGGCCGAATTCTCAGTATTGATCAACGCCTCGACGAGAAAACGTACCGCCACCGGTCCCTGGAGCAACAGGCGATAACCGAGGTCCTGATCCAGCGGTGCCGCCAGATACTCAGCCAGAAGGACAGGAAGCTTGGCCCGGTGGATGCACCGGTCCTGGACGGTACTGATCATTGCTTTCAGCACGGCGGAATTGCCGAGCTGGCCGCTGCGAATCTGGTGAAACATGGTGAGGATGGTATCGCCCAGTTTGTTCTGGCCCCGCTGCCAGCTGGCCTGCATCACCTGGTGCAGAAAGACCACGGCCTTTTCCAGGAGAACTTCGCCGACCGCCACCGTGTGAATGGCGGTCGTGAGCGGTTCCAGGAGAATGTCAACGAAGGGGAGGCGGCCGCCGGCGACGAGTTTTTCGCCAATGGCGACCATGCAGACAAAAATTCTGTCACGCTCCGGTTCTCCGCCAGCGTCAAAGTATTCGACGACTTTTTTCAGTAAGAGTGCAGCATCGCGTTCCGCGCCGCTGTCAAGCAGCCGGCTGATCTCTTCGGGGAGATGCTGCACCAGCTCCTCGCTTTTCAGCGCGTTTACATGGCCCTGCAACACACTGCTGATTCCCGCCTCCAGGCGCCGTTTCTGTCGCGCTTCTTCGCCCTCTCGCATCGCCATCCGGGCTTTTTCCATACTGATGAATTGCTTGCCCTTGCCGGTATTCATCAGCCGGGACAGGGCCTGATCGAGAACCTCCAGCCGGGGGGAGCTGCTCTCCTCGACCAGCTTCGCCTTGGCCAGCTGTTCGCGGAAAAGAGCAAAAACAGCCTTCAGATTTTCATTGGTAAGAAAAGTAATCAGTCCGTCATAGACAATGCTTCCGAATCGTTGCGGAAAGCTCTGCGCCAGGAGGAGGCATCGCGCCGGATCCCGGAGGCTTTCGGCTAGAAGTCGGGCAAGGCCGAGAGCAACCGATCGCTGGTCATCTTCACCGATCTCGGTCTCTGCCCGAAGCAGCATCCTGGGAAAGTGAGGGGAGACGGAGATCGCCCCTTTTTTCAGCATATCCTGAAGAATATGGCCGACCCCGGCGGCAAGGATTTCCACCGCCATTTCGGTGTTGCCAAGGTTCATCCGGAGATCGGCCTCGACGACCGGTCTTTTGTCCTGACCGCACAGGCATGCCAGCAGTTCGGGCCTTACCTTGACCAATTTACGGGATCGGGAATCAGCAGGAACCGGATCGCTGACCGGTGCCGGCCGATCGTTCCGCGCCTCCTCCGGAAAATAGCTGGCCAACCCGCGGCTGGTTATAAACACCATGCCGCCACCCTCATTCTTTATTTTTTCGATGGAAGCGGTAAAAACATGGAGGAGCTGGCCAAAGGCAAAGCGATCCATCTCCGGACCGATCAGCAACTTCGGCAGGCCGAGCAGGCGAAGCTGCCGGTAGATAATCAGGTTGGGAAAAGAATCAAGGATCTCTTGGTCAACAGGCTGGCCACCAAAACACGGGGCATCATCCTGGAAGGAAAAGAGCAGGGAATTCGATGTCCTTAAAAAAAGTTTGAGACCCTGGTAGCCCCTTTCCACGGCATTGGTTACCTGTGGCGCATCCGGAGGATAAAGACGGCTCGTGACAATCGCGTTATTGAACGACTTCAGCGCATCGACAATTTTTCCCTGTTGCACAATCTGGCCCATTGGTTGACACCGACAACTGATACCTGCACTTGTATTATCCCACAGTCCCGAGCACTACCTGGCGCCCTTACCCGCGTGGGCCATTGTCATTCTCATGAACGTGGCTGATCCTCAGCTACATTCCCTCTGAAGCCCCTACAATCACAGGATGTTTTGATCATCATTACACAGCCGAGACAATAAAGTCAACCTGCCTCACCTGCCTTGCCAATCGCCCGGTGCAAACGGCTCGATCACGCCATGTGTCTCGAGTACGTGCAGCACCTCGCAGAGGGGCAGGCCGACGACATTCGAGTAAGAACCGTCGATGGCCTCAACCAGGCAGGCGCCTTTACCCTGAATGGCATAGGCTCCGGCCTTGTCCAGACTCTCTCCGGTAGCAACATAGGCGCGGGCCGTCGCCTCGGAAAATGCGGTGAACCGGACCGTGGTCGTGACCGACCGGGCAATTTCCACCTGCCGCCCGGCATGGGCGATACAAAAACCGGTCATGACCCGATGGCCCACACCCGACAGGGCCATGAGCTGGGCCACGGCATGGTCGGCGTCGATCGGTTTGCCGAGAATTCTCCGGCCAAGGCAGACCACGGTATCGCCGCTGATTACCCATGACTCCGGAAATGCAGTACGTATCGCCGCCGCTTTTTCCCTGGCCATGCGGACCACAAAGTCGGCCGGATCCTCGTCGGCATGGGGCCGCTCATCAACGGCCGCGGTTCGGACCTGGAAAACGAGGCCCATGTCCTGAAGGTAGTGACTGCGCCGCGGCGACCCGGACGCCAGTATAATTGCTTCGGTATTGCGATACATTGAACCCCGCCGTTTTTTCCGAGATATACCATATATAGCAGATTATTGCTTACGATTACAAGGTCCTGATTACTAACATCCGACAAGGAGGGTATAAGTAGCTTGAGGAACAATTCTGGTGCGGCTCTTTGCAGAGAAACTCAGCTCCGATTGACGACCACAACCTGGCGATTCGCACTGCCGATCCATTCACAACAACTGCCGGAATGGCTATACTGATGCTCTGAACCGCCTTTCCTGGACGCCGACATCCTGGGCAAAACTTCTGATCTTTTTGTGCTGGGCAATACTCCTTTTCCTCCTGCTGAAAAGAGATGTACTCATCGACCCTATCGATTTAAAAGAGCTGAAAACTGTTAAGCAGGCGGAATCGGAAGAGTTCCAGGCCATCTATTTCCGGGAACAAAAGATCGGCTATGTCGGCACCACCTACCGGGCCGGGCCAAACAATGTCCAACTGCTTGAACAGGAGGCCAGGATGTGCCTCAACATCGCCCGAACGGCACAGACCATAACCCTCCAGCTCAAAGCGACCCTCAGTGCCGGCAATCAATTGCTGAATTTCGAAGCGTCGGCTTTCGCCCTCTTGCTGACGGTCACCATCGTCTACCTGTTTCCGGCCAAACGCACCAAGGATATCGCCTTGTACCTGTCTCTCTGTTTCGGTCTCTTTCTCTATTTGATTTTCCGGCTGATGCGCCCCGAGGATCTTGTCAATCCCGACCGATTCGGCCAATTCGTCGAGTATTTCAGCGCCATCTCGGCACCGACCGGCCTGGCCAACGCCCTGCTTCCGGACCTTGGCCGGCATCCGGTTCAGGCGCCGGCCTTCAGCATCATCCTTTTCACCACCCCCTGGCAAAATCGCCAGGGATTAAAGCGGACCGGGTTGAGACGGGCCGGAGCCAAAAACCCCGAGCCGTAAAAATCCGGCGGCGCAAGGGCCGGATAGGAGAGAGCGTGACTGTCGCTGCCGGCAAGATTTCTGGCTTTTGCCACCAGCCAGAGCGGACTTCGCCGCGCGTCGAGTTCGAGAACATCGAGCAAGGCCGTGTCCAATGCCACCGGAGAATGGGCCGCGGCGATACAGTAGAGAGGAAGAGCAGCGCCGTCAAGGGGACCCGATTGGTGCATCGCGACGATTCCGTCCGCGACATGCACCTGCTTTGGCAGCAGTTCGAGAAGATCAAGGATGATCTCGGCAAAATCACGGTGGCTTGCCCCGTGGACCATATGGAGCATCGCCTTGTTGATTCCCTTGACGATGCCGAAAAGATTCTTCACCGCCAGGGTGACGTACATCTGGTTATGGGCTTTGATCTTGGGCAGGCCGATGAAGAGATCGCACTCCAAGGCCTCCCGGGCAAGGGTAACGGTGGCGCCACCGGCCAGCCGCTTCTCAAGCGGGGTGGCAAAATCGACGATTTTGACATTCAAGCCCCGCAAGGCATGGGATATTCCCCGGCCAGAAACCGCGGGTGGGTGCAGGCCAGCCGCGGGCCACTGCTGCTGATGAGATTTGGTTTGAGCAATACCGTTTGGCCATGGAGGCCTTTGGCGAGCCCGAGGTGGCGCATAGTTCGCTCGACAGCGGCGGTGATGGCGGAGCGATCATAGCCGCCGCATTTCTGCAAAACCACCTGTAAGGCCGAGTCATTCATGGCGCAGTGGAAGGCGGGGGGAACACGTGGCGGGGAGAAACAGAAAAACCGGACCCTAGCAGGGGGGTCCGGTTTTTCCAGGAGAAAAGAGAGAAGAGATAAAGCATAATAGTTTAAGCATAATTCATGCCATTTTCAAACAGACAACACACATTTTGTAATTACAGGCAGTTATCATAAAAAAAATATGCGGCCCCGATCTTCTCCAGGTTCAGATGTACAATATTTTAAACTTTACGGCCGTTTTCGGTTGAATATTTCTCCGTATGGCCGTAAAAACAAGGTAATAAAAGGTCTCATTTTTTTAACCTGTCCTGCATCGAGCCCCGCTATTCTTTGAAAATTATCACCCTTGTCCGGATAACATCCTGATTTTTCTCTATTTCTTTTACAATCATCGGATCAATGCCGGTTTCGACATCAATGATGTTGTAACCCACCGTGCCGTTCGACTGGTTCAAATAGCTGGCGATGTTTACCCGGTTCTGGCCAAAGATATTGGACACGAAGGCGATCATCCCCGGCACGTCCCGATTGATGACGATGAGCCGGGAATGGATCTTGTCGCTCGGGGTCGATTCGATGTTCGGAAAGTTGACGCTGTTTTCGACATTGCCGTATTTCAGATAGCTGGAAATTTCCTTGACGGCCATGGTGGCGCAGTTTTCCTCGGATTCCGAGGTTGAAGCCCCGAGATGCGGGGTGGCCAGAACCTTGCTGTGCCGAACCAGGGCCGGACTGGGGAAATCGCAGAGGTAGGCCTCGAGGCAGCCGCTGTCGAGGGCCTCGATCACCGCTTGCTCGTCGACAATCGGCCCCCGGGAGTAGTTGACCAGCACCGCCCCTCGTTTCATCCGGGCAATAAATTCCTTGTTCACCAGCTTGCAGGTCCTGTCGGTGAGGGGTAGATGCAGGCTGACCACGTCGGCATCCCCCACCGCATCCTTCAGCGACCGGCATATCCGCACCTCCGGGGAAAGCTGGTGGATGTTGGCCAAGGCCGGGGCGGGATCGAAGCCGTTGACATTCATGTATCTGAACACCCCGCCGTTGGCCAGCCGAACGCCAATCTGGCCGAGACCGATGACCGCCAGGGTTTTGCCGGCGATCTCCTCCCCCTTGAAGGCGCTCTTGCGGGTCTCCACCTCACCGTTGACGGTGTCCGGTTGCATCGTCGCCAGGGATTTGCAGAATTCTATGCCCCGGTAGATATTACGCTTCCAGACCCCGATCATCGGAAAGATCAGATCGACAACGGCATTGGCATTGGCCCCGGGAGTATTGAAAACGCAGATGCCCTTTTCGGTGGCCCGCGAGACATTGATATTATTGGTACCTGCCCCGGCCCGGGCTACCGCCAGCAAGGTCGGGTAGTCGTCGACATTCAGCTGAGAACTGCGGAGGATTATGCCGTCGGGATTTTTTTCATCCGCGGATACCGCAAATTTATCGCTGAACAACTGCAACCCTTCCTCGGCTATCGTGTTGATCTTCTTTATTTTATAGACTGACATGCAATTCTCCTCTCCCCGGCGGGCGGGGTTGGTTATGATACCCCGGCGGGGTGAAAAGAGGCAAATAATGTTTCCTCGAGATGAGGTACAGGATGGGCATACCGGTCATTTCGCCGGCGACCGTTTCGGCAAAACAGCTGCTACTATATACCGCCCCCGGACAAGGTCAACTTTTTTCCGGTTCACGGCCATTTTTCCCTTAAAAGACCAAGACCTTATTGAATCCAAAGAGACTATTTTCCCGCTCCGCCAGAATCGCCAGACAGGGGTTTATAGTGTCGCTCTCAAGACCGATTTCCCGCAGGACCTCCGGCGAAACCCGGAGAAAGAAGGATTTTCGGAAGAATTGATTGCGATTGGCCCGGCCATAGATCCCGGCCATTTCCGCGGGTAAATGCTGATAAAGGGCCGACCGGGTCGCCTCCGGCGGCTCCGGCAGGCCGCGTTCCAGCAGGCAGTCGGGGAGAAATCGGTAGCCGCAGCGGAGCCAATCATAACGCAGCAACTCCAGGAGCAGATCCCGGTCTTCCCGCCCGGCCATCAGCCGAACCAGCAGGGTACACAGCAGTTCGTGGGTGGGCGCCAGCTGGAAAAAACCGTGCGTCTGACACAGCCCGAGAAGCTGAAAAAAAATGGCGAAACTGTCTTCCCGGCGCCGCCGAAAATAGTGCCATATTGATATAAAATACCGGTTATTCACAAATTTTTCGACGCACTCGGAAAACCAGTACAATTCGCTGAGGGTGGGGTGGTCGAGCCATCTGGTTGCCAGAACAGCGTACGGCGGTTCGCCGCAATGACGATAGCCATATTCCCGGACACGCCTGCAGATCGGAGTGTCCGGCAAGATTTTCAACAGGCCCATCTGAATATAGTGGGCGCCCATGGCAAAGACCGCCCGAAAAGAGTCGGCAAAACTGGCCGGTGTTTCAAAGGGCAGACCGAGGATGAGATCGACATGGAGGTGGATGTTGGCAAAATCCGCCAGCCGGGCAACCGTCCGATGGGCGGCAAGCGGGTCGACCCGCCTGTTCACCGCCGCCAGGGTAGGCGGGTTGGTGGACTGGATCCCCAGCTCGAACTGAAAGCGGCCGTGGCCAACGGTCGCCAGGAAGGCGAACATCTCCTCGGTGAAGCGGTCCGGGGCCATTTCGAAATGAAAAAGGGTCTCGCCGCCCTCCACCGCCAGAAATCGCCAAATGGCAAGGGCCCGATCCGGTCGGTCGTTAAAGGTACGGTCAACGAAACGAACCACCTTGGGGCGATGACGGAGGATCTCGCGCAACTCCCGTTCGACCGCCGCCAGCTCTTTATGGTACACCCCCTTTTCGGCGGCGGACAGGCAGTAGCTGCAGGCAAAGGGACAGCCCTTCGAGCTTTCATAGTAGATATGCCGGTTTCGCAGATGGTCCGGGAAATCACCGGCCCGGTAAGGAAAATCGAAGGTCCGGTGATCCATGCGGAAAAACGAGCCGCCATAAGCCGGCAGCAGGGTGCCCCGCTCCAGGTCGCGGTAGAAGTCCGGACGCACCGCTTCGATCTCACCGAGGACGACCGTGCAGTTCTCCCCGCCTAAAAGGTCGCCGAGGACCGCGGCCTGGGGGCCGCCGATCACCACCCGGCAATCGGGGAGACAGGTGCGCAGGTCGCGGGTAAGTTTCTCGACGAGGCTGCTGTTCCAGATCGCCGCCGAGAAAAAAATATAGCGGGAATTGCCGGCACTGAGCCGGATAATCATCTCGTAATAGTTGTCGTTTATGGTGAACTGATAGAGCTCTCCGACCATGTTCGGGCTGTTTTTCTCGAGTTCGTTGCGGACATAGAAAAGAGCCAGGCAGGAGTGGGTAAAGCGGGCGTTGAGACCGACTATTTTGATCCGTTGTTTCGCCATAGTTTCCGGCAACACCTTGTCGCCATTGTCAAATTGAAGGTTTTTTCCTTAGCATCAAAGGAACTTCGATATTATCCTATACCGAGATATGCGGGGAACGGCTGCGACCCACGCCCCGCGCCTTCGACAACAATACCAAGAAATTTTATGGATCTGTCCTATGTGCGATTTTGCCAACGGGTTGGCGTTTACCGTCCTGTTCTTGCTTCTCATGACCCTGCCCCTCGCGGCGGCGGAGGCGATACCGCCGGCAGCGGCCGACTACGAACTCTCCTTATCCTTCACGCCGGACCAGAGCCGGTTGACCGGGACGGCGAAAATTACCGTGCCGGCCGGCCACCGCCTCTCTTTAGCCCTGCCGCAGCTGGTGGTGACCGGCTCCCTGCTCCGGGACGAAAACGGCCGGGAGAACGGACTGCAGCCAACCGGTGATGTCCTCATCCTCCCCGCCGGCCCGACCGCTCGAACGCTCTTTCTTTCCTACACCAGGACGGTGGCGGAGGACGTCGACAACCTGATCAGCCCCGCCGGCATCTCGCTTACCAGCAACTGGTATCCGATCCCCGACCGGCCGATGCGCTTTCGGGTCACCGCCGCCCTCCCCGACCGTTTTTCGGCGATCTGCGAAGCCGACACCTTTCCCCTGGCCCGTAAAGGAAATACGGTTAGTGCGTTCTTTTCCCGGCCGATCGGCGCCCTGCACTTCACTGCCGGTCCCTATACCATACACAAACTCCAGGTTCGTGAGAATCTTTTTGTCTACGCCCTGTTTTTCGAGGAGGACGCCGACCTCGCCGACGGTTATCTGCAGGCGGCAGCGCAATACCTCCGCCGCTATGAGCGGGAAATCGGCCCCTACCCCTATAATCACTACGTCATTGTCGCCAACCGTCTGCCGACCGGCTACGGCATGCCGACCTTTACCCTGCTCGGCCAGACGGTTCTCCGCCTGCCGTTCATCAAAGACACCTCGCTTGGCCACGAAATCGTCCACTCCTGGTTCGGCAACCGGGTCGAGGTCGATTATTCCGGAGGCAACTGGTGCGAGGGGCTGACCGCCTTTCTCTCCGACCATGCCTTCCGTCAGGAAAAAGGCGAGGGCGTCATCGACCGCAACGAGAGTATCACCAGATATCTCAGCTATGTTCACCCGGACTCGGCCATCCCGCTTGCCGCCTTTACCTCGGCCAGCCATCGCCAGGCCATGGCCGAAGCGAGACGGGCGGTGGGTTACAATCGCGGTGCTCTGCTCTTTCATGAGTTGCGGGAAAAGATCGGCATTCCGGCCTTCACTGAGGGCGTGCGCGGATTCTACGCCGCCAACCGGGACCGCGCCGCCTCCTGGGACGATCTGCGAAAAAGTTTTTCCGGTGCGGCGGGGGTCGACCTCGATGGTTTTTTTGCCGAGCGGCTGACTAGGACCGATATCCCCGACCTGGCGGTGGAGAACATCGCCATCACCGCTGTCGACCACCGTCCGATGCTCTCCCTGACCCTGCGCCAGCAAACGGAGAAACCCTTCTCCCTGGTGGTGCCGATCCGCATCCGGACCATGGCCGGCGAGTTTAACGTCACCCACGAAATGAACGACCTGGTAACGCCGCTTGCGATCCCGCTCGACCAGCGACCTCTGGAATTTACCGTCGACCCGGACCAAACCATGCTCAGGCAGCTGGCTCCCGAAGAGTTGCCGGCGGTGTGGTCCCGCCTGCTCGGCGCGGAAAAGAAGCTGGCGATCCTGGCCCGGGAGAGTGACCGGGAACTCTTCCAGCCGCTCCTCGACAGTCTGGGTGATCAGGGACTGGCCGTCACTACGGCGGACACGGTAACCAACAAGGAACTGGGCGAAAACGATCTGCTCTTTCTCGGCCTCGATCAGTTGCCGGCCCGATCGCTATTTGGTCCGCCGTCTCCAACCACCGCCGGCCTGCGCCTCGATGTGCGGCGCAACCCTTTGAACCCGGACCGTGTCGCCGTGCTCGTAACCAGCGGCACCCGGCAGGATACCCACC
>JBBRGP010000077.1:0-9692 GCA_038224105.1 Desulfobulbales bacterium
CTCGTCTCTTGCCGATGAAGCTTACCTAGGAACAGCAGCGCATTGTCCACCATGCCGGTGGCCATGCGCGGGTCAGCGCCGTCGCTGGTTCCGGCAAGACCACGACGATGGTCGAACGGATCGGCCATCTCCTGCACCAAGGGACCGCCGCCGACCAGTTGCTGGTGTTGATGTTCAACAGGTCGGCGCGAGACTCCTTTGCCGAGACCATGACCAAAAACCTCGGCGGTCTTGGCTGTCGTCTGCCCGAGGTGCGGACCTTCCATTCCCTGGGCTTGCGGCTGGTGACCAGCTTCACCAGGCGCGGGGCCCTGCCGCCCTTTCGTCTGGTCACCGAGGACCATGTCCTCGAGCGGCTGGCCCGGCAGGTGGTCAATGAGCTGTATAAGGAGGAGCACGGCAACGAAGGCTGGCCGTCGGGGGAGGAGGTCGAGGAGTTTCTCACCTTTCTCGACCGGGTGAAGGCGACCGTGCACGGTGCCGCCGAGGTCTTGGCGAGCCTGGGGCTGCCGGCCCGCTACGGCTATTTCGCCCGGGCCTTCGACTTCTTTGAAAAGGTCCGGCGCGACCAGAAAATCCGTTTCTACGCCGACCTCATCCATGAACCGCTCATGGCGATGCGCGCCGATCCGGGCCTGGCCGCCTGGGTTGCCGACCGGGTCGAGCATATCATCGTTGATGAGTATCAGGACATCAACGAGGCCCAGCAGCAGCTCCTCAAGTTTCTCGCCGGCCGGCGGGCGCGGGTAATGGTGGTCGGGGATGTCGATCAATGCATCTACGAATGGCGGGGGGCGCAGCCGGAATACATCACCACCCGGTTCCAGCAGGATTTTGCCAATCCGGTCAATTACCTGCTCTCCTACACCTTTCGTTATGGCCACGGGCTGTCACTGGCCGCCAACCACCTGATCGCCAATAACCGCAAACGCGACCGGAAGCTGTGCATCTCCCACGGGGTCACGCCCTGCACCCGGATTTTCTGCCTCGAGGAACAGGATAAATTCGTCGGCAAAAAAGTAAGCAAACGGCCCCACCCGGTGCTCGCCACCCTCACGCAGTGGCAAGTTCAGGGCCGCTCTCTGGCTGAAGCGGCGGTGCTGGTCAGGCTCTTTGCCCAGAGCGTCCCGGTCGAGTTGGCGCTCCTCGAGGCGGGTATAGCCTACCGTCTCGAAGGCAACAATCAGGTCTTCGACTGCCCGGAGATCCTGGCGCTGTCCGGTTACCTGCAGCTGGTCACCGGCACTCTGGCGGCCGACGATCTGGCGACCCGGACCGCAACCTTGCTGGCCATGCTCTCCCAGCCCCATATGGGACTAAAGCGCGAGGAACTGGAGGCTTTGGCCCGGGCCATCGCCGCAAACCCGACGGCCGCCCCGCAGCTCCTCAAGGCCAGGGGCGAACGGGATCTGCCCCCCTTCCTGCGCAAGCGCTTTGCCGAGACCGCCGAGAACTGGCGGGCGTTTACCCTTTTGCCCTCGTCCGGCACTGCCGCCGGGTTGTTGAAAACGATCGTTGAAAGGCTGAAACTCTACGATTTCTATGACACCTTTTCCGCCCGGACGGCGACCGCCGAAAACCGGGTGAAGACCTGCCAGGCCTTTATCGACTTTGCCTCCGGCCAGAATTTGTCGGTCCCGGATCTCCTGGAAAAAATCGGAAACTTTCGCGCGGCGGGCCGGACCCGAACCGACGGCAGCCTGCTGATCACCTCCGTTCACCGCGCCAAAGGCTTGGAATGGCCGCTGGTCATCCTGCCCGGCCTGGAGGAAGGCTCCTTCCCCTTTTACCGGGCCGTGGGGGACGAAATGGTGGAACTCGAAGACGAACGCCGGCTGTTCTATGTGGCGATGACCCGGGCCATCGACCAGGTGGTGTTCATCCATCCCGCCGATGCCCGCTTCCGCCGCAGTATGGCCAGGGGCTGCACAAGGTATCCGGGGCCGCCGCCGCGCACCAGCCGGTTCCTCTATGAAGCCAACCCCGGTCTTTCGGCGGATCTGGGCAGGCTGCTGCATGGTGAGGGCGGCGAAGATAAACAGCGGCTGGGCGGTGAAGATCTGGCGATTGCCGGAGAGTACCTGAGGGTCGTGACGGGCGGGGTGGAGCTTCTTGCGGCACCGAAGGATTCGCCGCAGCCGGACCGGACTTTTTCGAAGATCCTCCAGATCGAAGAGCTCGCCGAAGGCCTCAGGGTGTGGCATACCCTGTTCGGGGCGGGAACGGTGGTCGAAATGATGGACCGCAAGCAGGGCCGGCTCAAGGTGGCGTTCGAAGAGCACGGCGAGACCATCCTCCTTGCCGCCTACGCCAGGCTGCAACCACTCTGACCGGCAGGAGGCAGCCTCGCCGCTCCCCTCTGATCAACCGCGATAGGCGGCGGTGTAGGCTCTGAACAATTCCATGATTCTGAGAGTCAGCTGCCCCGGCCGTCCGTCGCCCAGGCTGACCGAATCGATGGTCACCACCGGCCCCACCTCCTTGACCGAGGAGGTGAGGAAGGCCTCGTCGAGCAGGCGAATTTCATCCTTATGCAGCGGCCGCTCCTCGACGACACATTCCCGGCGGACCAGTTCCAGCACGACCTGGCGGGTAACACCGGCCAGGACTCGGTCACAGGGCGGGGTGATCAGACGGTTGTCGCGCACGGCAAAAATATTGGAGGTGGTTGCCTCAAGCAGGTAGCCGTCCCGGTCGACATAGACCGCCTCGGTCGCCTGGCGGTCGCGGGCTTCGGCCTGACAGAGAATGGCCGGGATGTAGTTGATCGACTTGGCGCCCGGCATGAACCGCTCCACATGACAGGTAATGACCTTGATCCCGTCCGTGTGCCATGCGGCCGGCAGGGGTTTGACCGGGGTGATCAGCACCAGAAGCTGGGGCGAGGGGCCCGGGGTGATGCCATCTATGCTCGCCCCGCCGGTGACGACAAGACGGATATTGCTCTCTTGGTGATTGTTTCTGGCCAGGGTCTCTCTGACAATCTCGGCGAGAACGGCCTGCGACTGGGGAATCCGCAGACCGATGAGTCGGGCCGAGGACAGGAGGCGCTGCAGGTGCTCGACCAGGTGAAAAGGCACGCCGTTATAGGTGCGGAGAAAATCGAAAACCCCGAAACCGCGGAGCACCGACAGGTCGTCGACGGAGATCCGTGCCTGGTCCGCCTCGACGAACTGGCCATCGACGTAATAGATATTCATGGGCGTTTCACCGTTCTACTCGGAAAAGGGCGGGTCCTGCCCCAGATCCCGGCAGGATTTGAATTTAATAGTGGGGCGGCGGTGGATCCTGGCCGCCGGGGAATTGGTCCTGCCCCGCCTCGACCAGCGCCCGGAAGCGGCGCAACTCCGCCTCGATCGTCTCGAGTTGGGTCTGCTGGTCGATGATGACCTCGTTGAGGACATCGATCATCCGTTCCTGATGGGCGAATTTTTCCTCTAAGACCTGGATACGCAGGGTGATGTCGTCCGCCATGATCCTCGCTTCTGCTTGGTTGTCTTTGACCGGGCGAACCGCCGTGCTCCGCCTGGAGAAAAACTATAGTAAGATGACCTGTTAAAAGGCAAGAAATTATTTGTGCCGAGGGACCGCCCGGGCAACAGCCGGTTGAGAAATCGCGTAAAAAGGTGTATGGGATACGACCATTGTTATCTCTTTAACCCGGAGCATGCCGTGATCATTCTTAACTCGCTGTTTCCTATTTTTACCCTTCTTCTCCTCGGCTCCATCCTCAAGCGCATGGGTCTTACGGATAGTCTTTTCCTCAGGACCTCCGACCGGCTCATCTACTATTTCTTTTTTCCGGTCATGCTGTTCTGGAAGATCGGCGGCGCCTCCCTGGAGAATGGCATAGACTGGAATTTTTGTCTGGCCTCCCTCGCCACCCTGATGGCCATGTACCTGCTCAGTACCCTGATCATCAAATTTCTTCCGGTCTCGGACTTTCAGGCCGGCTCCTTTTCCCAGAGCTGTTACCGCTTCAACACCTATATCGGGGTGGCGGTCATCCTCAACAGCCTCGGGGCGGAAGGGGTGAAACATTTCGGGATCATGATCGGTTTTGCCATCCCGCTCATCAACCTGTTTGCCGTTTCCACCTGTATCTGGTATTCCGGCCGGGAGGTCGGTTTCCGGCGGCGGGCGGTCATTGTCACCAGGTCGCTGATCGCCAATCCCCTGATTCTCGGCTGCCTGGCTGGCATCATCTATTCCCGGATGTTCGGCGGCTTTCCGGTGTTCATCAACAATTCCCTTACCCTCATTTCCATGGTGGCACTGCCCCTGGCGCTTATTTCGATCGGCGGGGCGCTGACCTTTGCCGGGGTGCGGGGCAATCTCGGCCCGGCGCTGCTGGCCGCGCTCCTGAAACTGGCGGTGCTGCCGGCCCTCGGCTGGGTGTTTTTTTACCTGTTTAACGTCACCGGCCTGCCGTACAAGGTCGGCATGATCTTTCTTGCCCTGCCCGCCTCGACCGCCATCTATGTCCTTTCCTCGCAGATGAACAGCGATACCAATCTGGCTTCGGCGGCGATCGTTATTTCCACTTTACTGTCGTTTCTGTCGCTGTCGGTGGCCTTGCTCCTTTAGTACCCTGAGGGGTATCATAAAGAAGCCAGTTTATCGGCAGCAGGGACCGGTTCTCCATCGCCCTCTCAGAGGAGTTTGGCGCCGTTGCCGACCTTTTGGTCCGGCACCGCCAATACCACCGCGCCGTCTGCCCGGTGAAAGCCGGTGATCAGGCATTCCGACATAAATGGCCCGATCTGTTTCGGGGCGAAGTTGACGATCCCGACTACCTGCTTGCCGAGGAGATCATCCTTGGCATAGATATCGGTAATCTGGGCGCTGGATTTTTTTACGCCGATCTCCTCGCCGAAATCGACCTTCAGTTTGTAGGCGGGGGTCCGGGCTTCGGAAAAGTCTTCAACGGCGATGACTGTTCCCACCCGGATTTCCACCTTGGCAAAATCATCCCAGGCAATGAATTTCATGAGTCCTCTGTTTTTGTACTTGGGTTAATATCGGTTGCGGCCAATTTTTCACCCGCGGCAAAGCTGCTCTTTAGCACCCCAAGTTACGCCGCACGGCGAGGTTTTTGTCAAGCGGATCTGTTATCGCGAAAAAATCGGTATTTATTTTTACCTGGGACTAGTTCTTCCTTAAGCCTGAATATATAATGGGGGGAAGAGAAAGAGCCCGGCCGTGGCCAAAGATGAACATGGCCAAGGATAGGCTCGGTACAGCGCTCTTTTCAAGACAGTATGATGTGAATGCAAAATGGAGAAGGAGACTGCGTAATCCGGAACTGGCAACCGGAAAGGGGGAAGGGACGTTACTCCAATGTTAGCATGATCTTTGCTGCCGAACAAAGGACCTGCTCGTTCGCAACCTGCCATCACTGGGCTTGCGGAACGGTAAATAAGATTTTCAGACAACAGCAAGGAGTGTAACATGAGAGGCACATACGAAGCATTTATCCTGGTCAAAATCAAGGGCGGCAAACAGTATGTCTGTGCACTGAACCGGCAAAAAAAGGAAGAAGGGCATTTCGAGCTGCTCAGTCACCGAGAAAAACAGGAATATCTGGAAAGCCGGGTGATCTGGAACTGACCGAAAAAACCGTCCATCCGCCTCCTCAACAATTCTTCACCCACCGGAAAATACGCATCGGCGGAATATTGAGAAGTTCGGTGGAGGTCTGCGCTGGACCCAGGAATGGCTGGCACAGTTCAGCCACGTGAGTGTTGACCTGGTAGGCAACGAAGCTGCCGTTTGGCGGGAGCAGTGATGCGATTGTTTCGATAATTTTCGAGCCGGTGCTGCGACTCATCGTCGAAAAAGGGATGCCGGAAACGATGGCATTCGGAGGATCGAGGTCATATTTGGCAAGTATTTCCATCAGGTCAGTGGCGCTGCCCTGGTGGGCTATGAGCCGCTTGTCGTCAATCCCGCTCACCAGCGAGTTAAAATATGAATTGATTTCGATAGTCAGCAGCTTGGCGTGCGGCGGCATTGCCCGCAGAATCGCCCGGGTGATGCCGCCGGTGCCGGGACCCAGTTCAACGATGACCTTCACCGACGCAGCCCCGGCGACCTTCACGATTCGCCGCTCCAGGAAACGAGAACTTGGAATGATCGATCCGATCTGCAGCGGGTGCTTGAAAAACTCCTGAAGAAAAACCAGGTGACCAGTGACCTTCGAGTTATTTTGCTTCGTGTTTGACATCCACGTATTCCTGTCATAATTCCGAATTCCGCAATTCCGGGGACAGTCCGAATTCCGGGGACAGTATATGTAACCAACGTAATCAGTCAACGATGGTAATTTTAATCCGTCCCGGTTTTTCGTACTGCGTACGGTTTTGCGTATGCTCCGTTTCGTTGTCCATTGTCTGAGCACAATTTTCTAGTCCGGATACCAGGATGATTGTACACAAGGCTGGCGCTCTGACTAGAGAGCAGTGGTTGCTCATTTTTTCGACTATGTCAAGCGATTTCTCGTGCCTGTCGGACACAGGTGCAACCTGTAGATGCCAGCTGATTGGTGCTTGGTATTTGACAGTTCAACAGGCGGTTGACGACATTTCCAGACCGCGCCCGAAAATAACGGTGAAATCATTCTGTTTGGGATCACACCTCCTCCGCTCCCGCTTCGTTCTGCTTCTCTCCTCGACCCAAAATGTGTTGACATGTTAGAGGTCGCCATGTCGTACATGCCGATCGAGGCGGCAACCAGCGGTACGTTGTCGACGATGGTCATGGCGCCCATCAGGAAAAAGACGATTCGGGCCGTTGCCGCCCAGCGACTCTTTGAGGTTTTCCGATATCAGGTGAAGATCGCCGCCCAGAAGGGCATAGACCGTCCACAAAAGACCGGCGCCAATGAGGGCCGAGGCCGATTTATTGATTTTGAGCGGATGCTCAAGGGCAATGCAGGCATAAGCGACAGCAAAAATAACCACCATCGCGGTCAGCAAGATACTTCTCTCCGTTACAAATTTTTTCAGGCAAAATAAGCTCTTCGAGCTTTTCTAAAGATGACGAGGAGGTGTCCTTATTTCCCGGCTTTGCCGACTTCCTGCCTCTCGGTTGGGATCTTGGCGAGGCCGTAAACAGCCAGCAGGACTGCTGGAATTGCAAGGGCAGCCGTCAGTCCGACACCGAGCTTCAGAGATCCTATGAGAACCACTGCCGCCGCGCCGCCGATAAAACAAGTAGCTCCGATTACATACTGCATACCTACACTCCCTTGGTTGAATGTCAGGAGCAGGGCCGCCGGGCCATGCCCACAATTTTTCTGAGACCCACGGTCCTACCCGTCACCGATATACCGGAGCAATGCTTCGGCCAGAGAATTTTTTGACGCCCTGGCGCACAGCTGAGACGCATTCTCCGGCAAAAGTCCGGCGGTTGACCGCAACGATTGAAAATTGTCTGCCGCCTTCGGGTTGACCGGAGCAGTTACGCCATGAGTGCCGCCACCGTTCGTTGAATTTGTAAATTTCTTAAAACAAATGCGCAAACGGCCGCGTCAAGATGGCTGCTTGCACTACAAAAAAGTGAGCGTTCACTTGCATATTAGTGAGTGCTCACTAACGTGTCAACGGGTTTTTTAACAGACCAGCATTGTCGATTTTGAGGGAGGGGCGTAACAATAACCCGGAGAATTCCCAGACCCATCGAGGCAGGGTGGGGGCGACGAATCCTGCGGGGAGAAGATGTGATTATGGGCGAATTTCTTCAGGCCCTTGGCGGAGGCTCTCCCGGCGGGCGACGGCGTGGCGGTATACCCGCCAGAGGGCAGTGTATTTTTCGGACAGCTTGAAGCGTCCCTCGCTGAGGGACCAGATATTGACAAGACCCTGGATGAGGGCAAAGAGCAGGATGGCGGAGGCCTCGAGATCGATGTCCTCGCGGACGGCGCCATCCCGGACCCCATCGGTGAGGAGTTCTTTTAGCCGGGCGATGTATTTTTGGATGGCTCGATAGGCCTGTTTGTTGAGAGTTTGATCGCCGAGGCTGATGATTTCGGCAATAACCTGAAAGGAAATTCCTTTGCGCATGCCGATCATGGAAAAATGTTTGCGGATGATTTTCTCAATTACCTCGAGAGTCACCGGTTCGTTGGTCACGGTTTCCGGTGAAATATCCTTTAGTAGCACTTCTTCAATATGGTCGAGCAGGAAGGAGAGGATACTTTTTTTGCTTTGAAAATGACGATAGATGGCTGCTTCGGAGATGCCGACTTCTGCCGCGATCCTCTTGACTGTCAGGTGTTCGCTGCCGTGTTTGAAAATCAGGATCGCTGCCGCGTCAACAATCTGCTGTTGTCTTACTTCGGTGTTTTCCCTTTTTTTTACCACGGCATCTCTCCGGTAAATGAGGTTCCGGCAGCTGTCCGGATCGCCTTGGACTACACGATCGTCCAGGGCAGAATATAATTCCTTTAACGAGCGTCGTTAGATAGGAGTTCGAAACATAGTGGACGACGCTAAGAAAATCAAGCAAAACATAGTATTGGCCACGCTGAACGGTCAGCGGCAAAATTGTCACCGGCACAAGGGACCGACGAGGAGGGGGCTGAGGGGTTTTGTCGGTCATGGTGATCGTGGTTCCTGGGCCAAAGATCAAGCCTTGTGTGAAGAAAATCAGGACAGGTCCCTGCAGCGATACCCCACCCCGGTCTCGGTCAGGATGTAGCGGGGCCGAGATGCGTCCTTTTCCAGCTTGTGGCGGAGGTTGCTGACATTGACCCGCAGGATATGGGGCTGTTCGAGGTAGGTCTCGCCCCATAGCTGTTTGAGGATCTGGCGATGGGTGAGGACCTTGCCGGCGTTGGTGATCAGTAGCCGCAACACGTCGTATTCGGTGGGGGTGAGCCCTATCTCCTCGCCCCGGAGCAGCACCCGGCGGCGGGCGAGATCGACCTCCAGGTCTTGCCGAAGGAGTCGAAAATAAAGAGCAGCTCGATTTTCTGCGGCGGCGGGAGGTCAAAATGGTTCAAAGGTATCTCTTTAGTCCGCCGGTGCCGGCGGAAAAATTCAGGTCCCGGCTGCACCAGGACCGCCAGGCCCTGTCGCCGGCCACCGCCTGAAGCAGCCGTCTGGCGCAACTCCTCGGCTGGCATTCTTTAAGGCAGGGGGTTACGAACTGCAGGAGAGCATCGAGCAGCCCGCCCGGTGGCGGGCCCATTCCGGGCGTTTTGCCGAGAAATGTTCCTTGTCCGGCTGCTCCTCGCAGGGGCGGCGAAGAAGGTCGAGCAATTCCGAGACAAGGGTGAAGTCCCCGGTCTCGGCCTTGTCGATGGCCAGTTGGGCGAGATAGTTGCGCAGCACGTACTTGGGGTTGACACTGTTCATCCGTTGCCGCCGCTCTTCGTCGGACCGGTTGTCCTGCCGTACTCGGCTAAGATAGTCGCGCAACCAGCGGTTCATCGTGGCTCGGTACTCTTCCGTCAGTTCCGCCGGTCGGTAGTAGGCGTCCTGGAGTGGTTCCGGGAGACTACTGCCCGGCGGAAACTCATACCCGGCCGGAATCCTGGCAAGGTTTCGAAAGAAGATGGTCATATCGGTCTCGACCAGTGGCAAAATCTCCACCAGGTGGCGGATGAGCGCATCGTCCATCGGCGGATTGAAGGCCAAAAAGCCCAGCTTGTCGGCCATCATCTTGTTCCAGCCCTTGACAAAGTGGCG
>JBBRGP010000078.1:0-9675 GCA_038224105.1 Desulfobulbales bacterium
TCCGATTGCGGAAGATGGAATGACCCTCAATTATGTGATCGACTCCTCCTGTTCAAAATATCGCAATGCCCCGGCAATCGGCATGGCGTGGGAGAAACCGCTGACCTATGGCGATTTCCACAAGCGGATCATTGCCCTGGCCGCCCGGTTTTTGCGGGAGGGCGTGCAAAAAGGCGATCATGTCGCTCTCCTCAGTGAAAATTCCCATAATTGGGCGATTGCCTATCTCGCCATCGTCCGCCTGGGCGCCATCGCCGTGCCCATCCTGCCCGACCTGCCGGAGAGCGATGTCCACCATATTCTCAACGAAATGCAGGTCAAGGCGCTGTTCATCACCCAGAAACAGATCGAAAAAATCTATGAACTGCGCCGGGAAATGACCGGACCAGTTATTACTCTCGACGATTATCCCGCCGAGATTGGGGTCCTTTCGGTCATCACCTTCTCCGATTATCTGAACGGAGGACTGGACGCCCTGCGGGCAGACCCCGAGCCTCCGATTTTTCCGGTGGTGGGTGAGGACGATCTGGCCTCGATCCTTTACACCTCGGGGACCTCCGGGTATTCCAAGGCGGTAATGCTGTCCCATAAAAATCTGACCGCCAATGCCTATGCGGCCTCCAATCTGATGGTGATCAAGCCGGGTTCAGTATGGCTGTCCATTCTGCCGATGTCCCATACCTACGAATTCACCTGTGGTTTCATTCTGCCGCTGTTATCCGGTGGACGGATTGCCTACGCCGGAAAATCACCGACTCCGGCGATCCTCCAGAAATTGTGCGAGCATGAAAAGCCCTTCGCGATCTTTGCCGTGCCTTTAGTCCTGGAAAAGATCTATAAAAAAAGGGTCCTGCCGCAGATCGACAAAAGTCCTCTGCTGCGGATGCTCTGCAAAATCGGGCCGGCGAGAAGACTGATTTATCGCAAAATCGGCGCGAAATTGCGGACATTTTTTGGCGGTAACCTGGAAGTGATGGGGGTCGGCGGGGCGGCCCTCAATCCCGAGGTGGAAAAGTTTCTCCATGAAGCGAACTTCCCCTACCTGGTCGGCTACGGGATGACCGAATCGGCGCCGCTGATCGCCGGGGGGCCGGCCGGCGATAAAACCATCGCCATCGGTTCGACCGGAAGACCGATTCCCGGGGTTCAGGTGAAAATAGCCCATCCCGATCCAGCCACCGGTATAGGCGAGATAACCGTCTGCGGCGCCAATGTCATGCGCGGGTACTTCAACGATGCCGAGGCCACCCAGGCGGTTCTCACCGCCGACGGCTGGCTGTCGACCGGGGATCTTGGCCTTTTTGACGAGCAGGGCAACCTCCATGTCCGCGGACGCTCGAAAAATGTCATTGTCCTGGCGAGCGGCGAGAATGTCTACCCGGAAGCCATTGAGCATAAGGTCAATACTTTTCACTGGGTGGTCGAAAGCCTGGTGGTTGAGAACAACGGCCAGGTTGAGGCCTGGGTCTATCCCGACTACGAGTTCATCGATGACCAGACCGCCGGCAGTACGGGCAGCGAGCGGCGGGCCTATATCGAGAACCTGCTCGAGTCCATGCAGATCGAGGTCAATGAACAACTCCCCAAATCCTCGCGACTGACCAGAATCTTTGAACGTCGGGAGCCGTTTATCAAAACGGCCACCCACAAGATCAAACGCTATCTGTACAGCGGGACAATCGTCGTCGGCTAAAAGATTTTTCCGTTCCTGTTTAGGATAGAGATGAGAAAGGTTCTGACCAAAAAAACCATTTGCCCTCTTGACTGTCCCGACAGCTGCGGGATGCTGGCGACGGTGGTCGACGGGCGGGTGACCGGGCTGCGTGGGGATAAGGAGCACCCCTATACCAACGGTTTTATCTGCCGGAAGATGCGCCGTTACCCGGATCGGCTGTATGGTTACGACCGGGTGCGGTATCCCCAGCTTCGGGCTGGAAAAAAAGGGCAGGGCCGGTTTCGCCGGATTGACTGGGAAGAGGCACTGACGATCCTTGCCGGCCGGTTAACCGAGATTCACCGGCGCTATGGCGGCGAGGCGATTCTCCCCTATTCCTATGCCGGCAATATGGGAGTGGTCAACAGATTTGCCGGTTATCCTCTGTTTCACCGGCTGGCCGCCTCTCAGCTTGATCAGACCATCTGCTCGGCTGCGGCCGGAGCCGGCTGGGCGGAGCAGTGCGGCGAGACCCCCGGCTGTCCTCCGGAAAATGCGGCGGATGCCGAACTGATCGTCGCCTGGGGAATCAACCCGCGGGTCACCAATGTCCATTTTTGGCAATATATCGCGGCGGCCAGAAAAAATGGCGGCCGTCTGCTAGTCATCGACCCGTATCGTAATGAGACCGCCAAAGCGGCGGACGATTACCTGGCGGTGCAGCCGGGGGGAGATCTCGCCCTGGCGCTCGGAGTCCTCAAGGCACTTATTGCCACGGATCTGCTCGACCGGGATTTCATCGCCCGGGAAACCGAAAGTTTTGCGGGACTGGCCGAAAGTCTCACCCGCCAGGAGTGGGCCGGCCTGGTCCGGGACAGCGGGGTCAGCCGGCAGCGGATGGAGGAACTGGCGGCGCTGCTTGCCCGGTCGCCGCGAACCTTTATACGCATCGGTATCGGGCTTTCCCGCCACAGCCGGGGCGGCATGGCGGTGCGGGCGATCGCCTCGCTGGCCGCGGCGTCCTTCTTACCTCCGGAGCCTCTCGCGGCGATAAAGGTACACTGACCTGGCCTTCTCTCGCCCCGACCAGGACCAGGGGCATCAATATGATTCACCTGGGGCATGCCCTCACCAGCCTTGAACCGCCAGTGCATGCCCTTTTTGTCTACAACGCCAATCCGCTCTGCGTCAATCCGGACGGGTCCTCGGTCCGCCGGGGCTTGGCCAGGGAGGACCTGTTCACCGTCGTCCACGAACAGGTTATGACCCCCACCGCCCGCTATGCCGACCTGCTGCTGCCGGCCACCACCTTTCTCGAAAACCGCGATATCTATAGCGCCTACGGCCACTTTTATCTCGGGGTGGCCGGGCCGGTCATCGAACCGATCGGCGAGGCGCGCAGCAATTTCGATCTGTTTCAGGGGCTGGCACGGCGGCTCGGTTTTACCGACCCGCCGTTTCTGGAGAATTGCGAGGAGCGCGGATCCGTGCCTATCTCCAAACCATGTCAGGGATGCCGGCAGGGGTGGATCTGGAGGCGGTGCTGGCCGGCCGACTGGTCCATTCTGTCAACAGTCACCGCGATGGCCGGGTTCTGGCCGGGCGGGGAAGGTTTGATTTTGCTGGTTGCGCGCAGTACAGCGGGCGGCAAATCGCTCGTCTCACCCGCGCCGGCGAGTTCGCCGATCCCGATCTTCTGGCGAGATTTCCTCTCCGGTTAATTGTCCCGCCCCATCCCGATCTTCTCAACAGCACGTTCGGGGAGCGGTATCCCGGCCGGCTGGGAGAGGTGCTGGTCCATCCCGATGACGCCCGAACCTGGGAAGTGCGGGACGGTGAACAGGTGGTCCTTCAGAATCACCGGGGCAGGAGTGCGAGGATCGCCCGGCTGACCACCGATACCCGGCCGGGGGTGGTGGTTGCCGAAGGGCTATTCTGGCCGACCGGCGATGACGGCTGTGGCATCAACGATCTGACCTCGCAGAAAGAGGCAGACCTGGGGGGAGGGGCGACTTTCCATGAATCGCTGATAACCTTTGCCGGGAAAAAACGCGGCGGCGAAGCTCCATAAAGAATCCCGTTTATCGGGATTAGGCCAGCAGGAGGTTGTTGACAAAACTGATGATCGGCAGAATGAACTTGGAGAGCAGGCCGCTGAGGGCAAGAACAATAACGATGATAAAGCCGTAACGTTCCAGCTGCTGGTAGGAGGCGGCCCACCGGTCGGGCAGCAGGCCGGCGAGAATGCGGCCGCCGTCTAGGGGTGGAATGGGCAGGAAGTTGAAGATCGCCAGCACCAGATTGATCCAGACGCTTGCGACCAGCATGGCGCCGAGCGGCAGGAGGATGGCCTCCGCCGCCCGCGAGTAGGGCAGGATCCCGCCAAAAATCCAGATGGCTTTGGTGAGGACGGCACTGAGGATCGCCACCCCGAGATTGGTGAGCGGTCCGGCCAGGGCCACCCAGAGCATGTCCCGTTTTGGATCGCGAAAATATTGCGGGTTGACCGGAACCGGTTTGGCCCACCCGACCTTGATAAAGAAAAAGGCGATGGTCCCGAGCGGATCGAGGTGGCGAAGCGGATTGAGGGTCAGTCTTCCCGCCATTTTTGCGGTTGGATCGCCGAGCCGGTAAGCGACCAGACCATGGGCAAATTCATGAAAGGTGAGGGCCAAAAGGAGCGGCGGGGCGAGAATGATCAGCTCGGTTATAAAATTGGTCATGATTTCAGGGTCGGTAAAAAGATGGCTGGTTTCAGGTATCGAGAGACTTCTGTCAGGCAAGGGCCAAGGAACCCGGCGAGGTGATCACGCCGCGACGGGGGGGAAAGTCGTGCCAAGGAGTGCCGCCTCCTCTTCTTTATCGCGGACCAGGTTGTTGAGTCTGGCGTTTTTCAGAAAGAAAAGAATCTTTTTGAACTGCGGCCCGGGCCGGTAACCCAGGCGCAGCAGATCGTTGCCGGAATGATAGGGCTCGACATGCCGCAGGGTCGTCACATACAGTGAAACCGCTTTTTTGGCATGGTTTTTTCGGGCGATGGCCATGATGTACAGCAGCCCCTCGATCTTGATCTCGGCAAGAAGCGCGACGACCTTGCTGTTTTTGGGATGCAGCTCGCGCGCCAGCTCATTAGCTGCCTGATCCGCTCGCCGTTTCTGGTCGAGCAGGTATTCGGTGATCTTGGCGGTCTCCTCAAAACGTTGGCAAAAAGCGACCAGCTCGGCCTGGCCTGAACGGGACATGATCGCCAGCAGGTAGACCATCCAGTTCTGGCAGGAGTCCTCAAGATAGAGCAGTCTGAACCAGGAGATCGCCAACTGGGCCTGGGTGAGCACGTGCATGAACCGCCGGTCGACCTTATGGTGGGGCTTCAGGTCGGGCCAGAGAAACTGGAAGAGATCGAACTCGGCCAACCGCTCTATGACCGGGATCGGGTTTTCTTCGGACAGGATGCTTTTCAGCTCCGAGAGAAAACGCACATCGCCGACCTTGCCGAACAGTTTCATGTTGACGGCGTTGTTGATCAGCCGCCTGGTGTGCGGGGAGATTTCGAACTCCATTCGTTTCTCAAAGCGTATCGCCCGGAAGATCCGGCTGGGGTCTTCGACAAAGCTGAGATTATGGAGGATCTTGATGCTCTTCTGCTTGAGGTCGTTCTGGCAGTTGAAGAAATCGATTAAGGTTCCGAAGTGCTCGGGATTGAGATGAATAGCCATGGCGTTGATGGTGAAATCGCGGCGCGACAGATCGAGTTTTATCGATGACAGTTCGACGGTCGGCATGGCGGCCGGATATTCGTAATATTCCAGGCGTGCCGTGGCAATATCGATTTTGAAGCCGTTGGCCATGAGGACCATGGCGGTTTTGAAGCGTTCATGGGTCCGGTACCGGCCGCCCAGGTGCTGGGCCAGGGTTTTGGCAAAGACAATCCCGTCTCCCTCGACGACGATATCGAGGTCGAGGTTGGTTTTTTTCAGGAGCAGGTCGCGGACGAAGCCGCCGACGGCGAAGGCGTTGTAGCCGAGCTTCTTGGCGACTTGGCCGATGGTCTGCAGTAATTCAATGACCTCGCGACTGAGACACTCGACCAGCAGGCTGTTGAGATTGCGCATCCTGGCGAGCGACGGGTGGTCGGCTTCGTGCAGCAGATTTTTCGGCAGATGGGCCGGATCATTGACCAGTCGGTTGAGCAGATCGGTCCTGGTGATCACCCCCATCAGGGCCCGGTTCTGGACTATCGGGATGAGCCGCTGGCGATTCTCGATGATCAGCTCCTGGATATCGGCAAGGGTGGCGTTGAGCGGCAGGGTTTTCACCTCGGTGGTCATATAGGCGCTGACCGGCTGGTCGCCGAGATTGTGATGGGCCGCCTTTTCGACGACCTGGCGGGTGATTATCCCGACGATGGCATGGGAGTTGTCGCGGCCGGCCCGGATATCCTCCCGAACCGGAGCGGCGGTGATGTTGTAGCGGGTGAGCAGGGCTTTGGTCTCGGTGATGGTGGCGTCCGGCAGCACGGTAATTGCCGGCGTGGACATCATCTCGTTGGCCATGGGCTGGGGGCGGATATGGCGGTGCAGGGTAAAAATCAGCTTTTCCTGGGCCTCGATGAGGGTGACGTCCTTCAGTGTTGCCGAGGCGGCGGTGGCGTGGCCGCCGCCGTCGAGGTCGCGGGCGATGTTGCCGACGTTGACATCGGCGATCCGGCTGCGGGCAATGAGATAGATGCGTCCGGCCATGGAGATTAAAGCGAAGAGGACGTTGAGGTTTTCCATGGCCATGAAGCGCCGGACGATGAGGGCGAACTCATCGACATAGTTGGGCAGCGAGTGGGTTACCACCACCACCGGAATATCCTGGATGGTGTACTGCTTGGCATTTTTCATCAACTCGTGGAGGATGCCGATCTGCGTCGAGGTCAGTTCGTGGGTCAGGAACTGGGCGACCTGGTCGAGCTTTGCCCCCTTTTGCACGAGCCAGGCCGCCGCCATGAGATCCTCCGGAGTCGTGGTCAGGTGGGTGAGGGAGCCGGTGTCTTCATAGATGCCGAGGGCAAAGATTGTCGCTTCGCCGGGAGTGATGTCGATCCGCCGTTCCTTGAGCATATCGATGAGGATGGTGGTGGTCGAACCGACATCTTTAATCACCTCGACCTCGCCCCGCAAATTACCGGGATTGTGCAGGTGGTGGTCATAGACGTGGACCACGAGGTGAGGGTTTTCCAGACACTGAGCTAAAGGACCGATCCTCTCCGAGGAGCGGGTATCGACGAGGATCAAGGTGTCGACGGACCCGAGCTCGATCTCTTTGATCTTGCGGAAGTCATAGCTGTAGAGGAGGCTCTGGGAGATGAACTCGCGAACATTGCGCTCCTGAGAACCGGGAAAAACCATGGCCGCATCGGGATAGATCTTCTGGGCGGCGATCATCGACGCCAGTCCGTCAAAGTCGGCGTTCAGGTGGGTGGTTATTACACGCATGGCGGTCCGCTTTTCCCCTCTCGATAAGAGTGTTGACAGGCTGCATTGTAGGCGATCTTGCCGGATATTGCCATAGCGGTTAACAGGTTTTCCGGCACCGGGACCGTGCCTACGAATGTCCCGGTCGCGCTCTTGTGCGAGGCTTAGCCCCGCGGGTGAAATTTCTTGTGGATGCTTTTCAGCCGGTCCTGATCGATATGGGTGTAGATTTGGGTAGTGGCGATGTCGGCATGGCCGAGCATCATCTGGACCGCCCGCAGGTCGGCGCCATGGCTGAGGAGATGGCTGGCGAAGGAGTGGCGGATCATATGGGGCGAGATTTCCTTGGTGATGCCCGCCGCCAGGGCCGTCTTGCGGAGGATCTGCCAGAATCGCAAGCGGGTCATGCAGGTGCCGCGGCGGGTGACGAAGAGATAATTGCTCCGCCTGTTTTTCAGAATCAGCGGCCGGGCGGTTTGCAGATAGTGCTCGATCTTCGCCCTTGCCTGCTCGCCAAAGGGGATGAGCCGTTCTTTATTGCCCTTGCCGAGGACCCGGACAAAACCGGCGCTGAGATTACAGGCGGCGAGCGGCAGTCCAACCAGTTCGGACACCCTCAGCCCAGTGGCGTAAAGGGTGTAGAGCATGGCGTTATCCCGTTTTCCGACCGGAGTTTCCTGAGCCGGGGGGACGAGCAGGCGGAGGACCTCCGCTTGCGACAGGGCCTTGGGCAGGGATTTCCCGCTGCGCGGCAGGTCGACTGCGGCAAAGGGGTTGTGCTGGACCAGGCCTTCCCGAACCAGAAAATTGTAAAATGACTTCAGCGCCGAGATACGCCGTCCGTTGGTGCGCCTGGAGATCTTGGCCAGCCCTGGTTGGTGTTCGAGAAAGGTGTGGATGACCGGGAGATCGACACTGTTCAGTGGCCGTTTTTTCTGGCCGGTGAGAAAGGTCAGGAAAAGGGTGATGTCGGCGGCATACGCTGCCACACTGTTCTCGGCCAGTCTTCTCTCGGAGATGAGATGATGAAGATAGAGCTCATGAGCTGCTCGGAAATGTTCGGGAAGGGGTACGGTTTCGATGGCGCCTCAGTTGGTAACCAATGGCTGCTCTTTAGGAGCACAGGCGGGCTTTTTAAAAGTCCGACCGGAGTCAGACTTTTAAAATCGACAGCTTTTTCTTACATCGTTTTTTTCATGCGGTTGAACTTGCGGAGTTTGCGGCGGGCCTCCGCCTGCTTCCGGCGTTTCTTCACGCTCGGTTTCTCGTAGTACTCACGACGTTTTAACTCTCTTTTAATGCCGTCTATCTGCAGCTTTTTTTTCAGCTGGCGGATTGCGTACTCAAGATCTCCTCGGACTTCAACATCTATCATGTGCGGCTCCGTTTTACGAATTGTTCAATTTTTTATAAAAATATTAGGCCCTTGGCGAACCTTTTAAGAAATGGCGGTAGTTTCGTGACAACAATCTTGTTTATATACTAAAAACGCGAAACGTTTGTCAACGGATTTTTGTCTCTCCAGCAGCCGGCGATTATTCCGGTACCTTTTCGTGCAGGCCCGCGGCTCCTATGGTACAGTTGCGCCATTACCCAAGACCGGTCGTGCCGCGGCTGGGCAGGACCGGCCGACGCCGATGCTGTTCGACTCGAAAAAGCCGGAGCTGGTTTCGGCCGGTGACAAATGAGCGAATTGTAACCCTAGGGGAGGGATGAGTATGCACACACCAAAGCTGCACATAGCCTTAGTAGCCGGCGGGACATCGGGGGAGCGGCAGGTTTCCCTGAACGGGGCGGCCGGGGTTGAACAAGCCTTGGATCCGGAAAAATTCCTGGTGCGCCGCTATGATCCTGCCACCGATCTGGCGCGTCTTGCCGCCGATGGTCCTGAGATCGATTTTGCCTTTATCCTGCTCCACGGCCTGCACGGCGAGGATGGGACGATGCAGGGCTTTCTCGAGCTCCTCGGTATACCCTACCAGGGGTCGGGGGTGTTGGGCAGTGCCATTGCCATGGATAAACATCTGGCCAAGGAGCTGTATCGATTGCATGGGCTGCCGGTCGCCGACTGGCGGATTATCGGCAGCGGCGAGCCGATCGACGCGGCGGAACTGATCGGCCGTTTTGGTCTGCCGGTCGTCATTAAACCGGTTCATGAGGGTTCCAGCCTCGGCCTGACCCTGGCGCGCACCGAGGAACAGCTCGTCCTCGGCATCGACAGGGCCCTGCGTCACGATACCCAGGTGATGGTGGAAAAATACATCAAAGGGCGGGAACTGACCGTCGGGGTGCTCGGCAACAGTGAGTTGGTCGGCCTGCCGGTCATCGAGATCGTGCCCGGGGCCGGCTTCGATTTTTTTGATTATGATGCCAAGTACAAAGCGGGGGCCACCGAGGAGATCTGTCCGGCCCGGATCAGCGCCGCCCTGACGGTGCTGGCCAAACAGTACGCGCTCGCCGCTCACCAGGCCCTGCGCCTGCGCGGTTATTCCCGGACCGACATGATACTCGCCGCCGACAATTCTCTCTATCTGCTCGAGACCAATACCATTCCCGGCATGA
>JBBRGP010000079.1:0-9664 GCA_038224105.1 Desulfobulbales bacterium
CCGTTCGCGCTGCTCGTGCTCGCGCCGTTCATTCCCAAAGGCGGATTTGTGATCGCTCCGCACGCTTGGGGTTGGCTCGGCGCGGGCATCCTACTGCAAAGGCCCCGATAACCAGAAAGAACAGGGTGTTGCCAACCATGCCGAGGATCTCGCCCATTTCCTTGGTGATCTTGATATAACCAAGACTCTGGAGTTTTTCCGGCAGGGCGAAGAAACGGTTGATAAAGCCGGCGGTAACCGCCAGGGCGAAAAAGCCGCGGATCATTATGCCCGGCACGACCTTGGTAACGAGCGAACCGACCTGCACGCCGATCAGGGAACCGAGCAGCATGCCCATCGCCAGGGTATAGAAGACGAAGCCATAGAGAGCATATTGACTGAGGGCGGCATATCCGGCAGTAAAGACAATCTGGAAGATGTCGGTGCCGACGGTGGTCATCGACGACACGCCAAGGCCATAAACAAAGATCGGGAAGGTTAAAAAGCCGCCGCCGACGCCCATGATAGAAGCGGCGAGGCCGACCAGCAGTCCGCTCAGCACCAGAAAGAGCGCCGAAATCTTGCGGCCGCCGGGGGTGACGCCTTCATCGAAGGTCAACATCGGCGGGATGTGCACGGCCTGCACTTTTTTACCAAGAGGCGGAATTTCTTCACGTTCGGAGCTCTTTTTGCCGGCCGCCTCGCCTCTTCTCGCCTTGAAATAATCCATCAGCGCATAAAACGACAGGAAACCGAGGATAAAGACGTACACCGCGGTGATGAACAGGTCGCTCAGCACCGGGTTCAGGTCGTAGAGATAGCGGTTGAGCATGCCGCCAAGGGTCGCCCCGATCAGCGAACCGATCAGGAAGGTGACCGCCAGGGAGACCGAGATATTGCCGAGTTTGCGGTGGAGGACGCTGCCCATGATCGCCTTGGCGAAGATGTGAAAGAGGTCAGTGCCGACCGCCAGAATACCTTTGACTCCGGCGCTCATCAGGGCGGGGGCGATGATGAAGCCGCCGCCGGCGCCAATGCAGCCGGTGATAAGACCGGCGCAGAGACCGACAAAGATCGAGGCGCCAAAGATCAGAGTGGTGTAATGCGACGGCATATAGGCCGACTTGCCGCCGAGGGCGTTGGGCAGCCCCGAGCCGTCGCCGGCGGCGATGGCGATGCCGCCGATGATGATCGGCAGCAGCAGCAAAAGGAGAACACCCTTTCGCTTACGGCTCCTGAGGATATTGGTTGACATCTCCAGTTCCCAGCGGGCGTGGGCCTGGGACCCCTGGACCAGCAGGTTGTAAAAATCCTTAAATTGACTCATAACTCTTTCCTCTTTTAGTAAAATTGATGGTGAATATTGAGAGCATCCGGCGCGACCCGCGGCAATCAGCCGGGCATCGCCATATGCCTTTTCAGCTGTGCCTGTTCAATTTTTTCCTGATGCAGCCGTTTCTTTTCGTAGGCATCCGCCAGCTTTTCCATGAGCGGATCGAGCTCGATCGGCTTCATCAAGTAGTCGAAGGCCCCGAGTTTCATCCCTTCAATCCCGGAGTCCACCGAGGCATGGCCGGTGAGGAGCACCACCTCAACCAGCGGTTTCAGACCGCGGATCCGCCGGAGGGTCTCGATTCCGTCGATTCCCGGCATTTTCACATCGAGCAGTACGACATCGATGTGGCCGTGTTCAAGGACCTCCAGGGCCTTTTCGCCGCTCTCCGCGCCTTTGGCCTTCAACCCTCGTTTTTCCAGTCTTTTGACGGTAATTTCCCGGAATTCCTGCTCATCATCAACTACCAGCACCGTAAATTCTCTCATGGCGTTTCCCCTTCTTTAATTTAAAAGTTCATTTGCAAAAGCGCCCAGTCAGCCGGTCATCGGGACGCACCGAGATTGATGACCGGCAGGACAATGGTAAAGACCGCGCCCCCGCTCTTCCTATTGGCAACAGCTATGGTCCCACCAAGTTTCTTGATAATGTCGTAGCTGATATACAATCCCAACCCGGTGCCCTTACCGGGTTCCTTGGTGGTAAAAAACGGATCGAAGATGCGCTTCAGGTTTTCCGGCTTGATGCCGTGGCCGTTATCGGCAAACTCGACCACCAGTTTGTTGTTATCTTCCCTGGTCGTGGTGATATCAACCACCCCACCCTGGCCGATTTCATCGATGGCGTTATTGATGAGATTGAGAAACACCTGCTGCAACTGCGGACCGTCGGTCATGGTGACGGGCAGATCTTCGGCATATTTCCTGACAATCGAGACATTGTTATAACCGGCCTCCTTTTCGACAAAGGAGATGGTCTCCTCGAGCAGGTCGTTGATCTGGACGTTCTGCTTTTCGGCCGAAATCTTTCGGGAAAAACCGAGGAGCCGGTGGGTAATGGCGCCGGCCCGGCGGACGTGATGCCTGATCTGCTCGATAGCCTTTTTATATTCGTCGATATTTTTTACGAGGGCCGGGTCCTCATCAGGCAGCAGTTCGCTGATCCACCCGGCCTGGCTGGTGATCATCTGCAAGGGGTTGTTGATCTCATGGGCGATGCCGGCGGCCAGCCGCCCGACCGTCGCCATCTTTTCCATCTGTACCATCTGGTGGCCGAGCTCGGCCCTCTTGCGGTCTTCACTCTCGAGCCGCCGCAGCAGATAATTGGCAAAAAGGACGGCGAAGCCGAAAAAGACGATGCTCGTCGAGACGATGACCAAGATAATATCGTTGCGGACCTTGTAAAACGGTCCGAGGGATTCTTCAGTTTCGGCCTTGACGAACAGACACCACTGACTGTCCTTCACCCATCTGGTGGCGACGATGGTCTCCTCTCTCCTGACCATGGCTGTTCCTTCATGATATTCGAGCAGGGCCTTGTCCTCGGCATCAAGTTCCGTCAACCCGCCACGGCTTGGGGTTTGTAGTGTACCTTCGCGGTTGACGATGAAAGATTCGCCGTTCCAGCCGATCTGCGAGCTGAGCAGGAGTTTATTGAACTGTTCCGAATTGATCGTCGCCCGCAGCACATAGGTCTTCAACGGATCGGCCACCGCCACCACGAAGTGCGGAACATTGCGGAAGCCGAGAAAGACATCGCTGACATGGCTGCCTTTGATCATGACATCCTGGAACCACTGGGAATCGTAGTAGTTCTTGCCGGTAATGCTCTGGGCATAGGGTCCGACGTAGGCCAGCTGCTTACCGGAGGAATCAATAACGTGCAGATCGACAATGCTGCCGGCCTTATTGACGGCGATGAACAGACGATCGAGGTTGGCCTGGCGACCGAGAAAATCGATGGGATACATGCCGACCAGCATGGTCAGGAGATCCTCTTTCTCCTTCAAGAAAAGGGCGACCACATCCTTTTTGTGCTCAATAAGCCGGCCAAGAGACACCTGGAGCTTGTCGATAGCCGCATCCTTCAGGCTACTGGAGGTTACCAAAACCAGAACCGCCACCGGCACGGTGATGAGAAGACAGAAGGCGCCGGTCATGCGCAGCCAGATTCTTTTGTAGTGGTTCATTTCCATGACACTATCCTTTTGATCAAGGCGAGGCAGTACCGAGCGAGTTGAATACCCTGTTCAGACAGCCGAGGAGTTCTTCCCACGCCGTGTTCCGTTCCACCACTGCATGGGCGCCGGCGGCGAGAATCCGCTCTCTTTTCGTCCGCGCCAGATTGCGCTGGACCAGAGCCACGGTGCGCATCCCGCCGATACTTCTGACAAAGCGGATAACGTTCAACGCCTCTTTGTCACCAACCACAGCGTCCGCCAGAATGAGATCGGGCATCAGGGTAAGGATTTTATATTCCGCGCCCTTGCCGAAGGTTACGCTATCGGTAAAACAGTTGGCCTGCCTGCCGATCTGGCGGGAAAACAGTTTGAAAAAGTCGCGCCCGGCCTTGCCGCCCCGCTTGTCCGGGCAGACATAGAGCACCTTTTTCGCGTTGATCGGCAGTATCCCCCCCGGTATCGGCATATTGTAGTGCATGAGAAAGCCGACCAGATCCTCCTGCCGAACCTTCCGCTCATCCCGGCAGATGATGACCTTAAGGCCGTTTTTCTCGATCCAGCTGTCAACACGGGCGACGGAAACCCCGCAGAGAAGCGCCACCTGTTCGATCTTCAGTGCCGGTGCTCCTTCTTTTTCCGTATATTCCGCCATTAACCCAACCCGCATCGTTGAACCGACTGTTGCCGGAGTTTTTCCAGTTCCTTTGTCACCCCGGAATCACGGTACCGGCTGAAATTCACCCGCCCAATTCCTTATTTCCCCTTCAGCAACTTTGGGGCCAGTTCGGAAACTCCCCCCATGTAGTGATATTTTTTCTTTTATTTCGTCTAGATATCGACAATATCAAGATACTGCCGCCGTCCCGGAACCGGGATCCCCGGCAGGACCCGTATAGCTTCGGTGTCGAGAAAAACCCCCGAAAACGGATATACTCTTGTAATTACGTTAAAAATCTGATATGTGCAGAAATGGTGACAGATTCCGGTCGACAACCGGAGGATGACGACAAAAGGTGACAGAGGAGAAGGATCCCGTGGACGACCCGTTGCAGAAATCGGCCAAACCGCAGACAGCCGACGACATTGAGCTTAGTCTGGTCGAGCTATTAGAAAAACAGAAAAAGGATCTGGTCATCCGGGTCCTGAAAAAGCATGAAGAACTGCAGGCCGGCAAGGAATTCACCAACAAGATTCTCACCAGCCTGGCCGAATTGTTTTTCCTTCTCGACAAGGATCTGTATGTAGTGCAGAGCAACAACGAATTCAGCCGGTGCCTCGGGTACACCTTCGACAAGAACGAGCCGTTAAACCTGGCCCAGCTCGTCACCCCGGAAAATCATGCCCTCATCCGCGACGCCCTGACCGAAGGAGAATTCGCGATCATCGAGACCAGTCTTCTCTCCAAAAACGGCAGAAAGGTCCCGGTAACCCTCAAGGGTTCGACCTACGTCACCGAGTCGGGACGGGTGCTGCACATGTTTATCGCCTCGGACAAGAGCGATTTCTATAAAATGATGTCGCGGATGCGGGAGGTGCAGGATCAGCTGACCCACTCCGCCCGCCTCGCCAGCCTCGGCGAGATGGCCGCCGGCATCGGCCATGAGCTGACCCAGCCGCTCAATGCGATCCTGCTGCTCGCCAGAAACGGCCTCAAGGCTATGCAGGATTCCCTGAAAAACCACAAAATGATTGAAGAGAACCTGACCATCATCATCGACCGGGTCAACAAGGCCTCAAGCATCATCAACAGTCTGAAGAGTTTTGCCAGCAAGGCCAAAGATACGGTGGTCCCGGTCAATGTCAACGTGATCATCCTCGATATCCTGAAATTTTTCGAATCGCAGCTCACCCTCTCCGATATCGGCCTCGACCTGCGGCTTGACACCGAACAGACCATCGAAGTCATGGGGCAGGAGGTCAAACTCGAACAGGTCTTTTTCAATCTCATCCAGAACGCCATCCTCTCGATGGGCAAGACCCTGCAGCCGCGACTGACCATCGGCACCGCCATCGAGACCTCGATTAACCCGACTACCCTGCGCGAAGAACCTTTCGCCCTCATCGCCGTTGCCGATAACGGCGAGGGCATCCCGGCGGCGATCCAGGAGAAGATTTTCGATCCGTTTTTCACGACCCGGGCGACCGGTTCCGGCATGGGCCTCGGACTGTCCATCGTCGACCGGATCGTTCGCAGCTTCGGCGGCTATATTAAAGTTGACAGTACGCCCGGCCAGGGTGCCTGCTTTACCGTCTTTCTCCCGGCCCACCAGGGAGACTGACCAGTTCCGGCAAATATCGCAAGGCGCCGCGGCACCGGCTGCTTGCCAAGGACAAACCCATGAATACACCAGCCACAAGCGAAGCCGATGCCAAGCATATCATGGTCGTCGACGATGACAATTACCTGCTGATGGCCATCGGCCAGACCCTGACCCTGTCCGGCTACGCCGTCCATACCTACACCTCGCCGCTCGAGGCCCTCGAGGATTTCAACAGGGTTCAGTACGCCGCGGTGGTCACCGATATCAAAATGCCGGCCATGGACGGCCTGCAGTTTCTCAGCCATATCAAGGCGATCGATCCGGAACTGCCGGTGATCATGATCACCGGCCACGGCGATATCGCCCTGGCGGTTACCGCTATTCAAAGCGGCGCCTATGATTTTCTGCAAAAACCGGTCGACGAGGATACGATCCTTGCCTGCCTGGTCAGGGCGGTGGAAAAACGTCAGCTGGTTCTCGAGAATCGCCGGTTGAGCGAGAGCCTGGTCGAGCAGCGCCACGACCTGACCCGTTTCTACGGGCTGATCGGCAACCACCCGGCGATGCACCGCCTTTATGACATCATCAAGGCGGTGGCGGCGGAGAACGATCCGGTAATGATCCATGGCGAGACCGGCACCGGCAAGGAGTTGGTGGCGAGGGCCATTCACGAGATCGGCAGCCGGGCCAGCCAGCCTTTTGTCGCGGTGAATATGGGGGCGATGCCCGCCGAGATGATGGAATCGGAACTTTTCGGCTATGTCAAGGGGGCCTTCACCGGGGCGATGCATCGCAAGATCGGCAAATTCGAATACACCGGCGAGGGCACGCTCTTTCTCGATGAGATCTGCAGCCTGCCTATCGCCCTGCAGGCCAAACTCCTCCGGGTCCTGGAAGAAAAGGCCATCACCCCGCTCGGCAGCAACACCCCGGTCCCGGTCCAGGCCAGAATCGTCGCCGCCACCAACAAGGATCTGGAAAAAGAAATCGCCCGCGAGACCTTCCGCCAGGATCTCTACTTCCGCCTGAACGTCCTGCCCGTCCACATCCAGCCGCTCCGGGAAAGGAAGGAGGATATCCCCCTCCTGGTCGAGTTTTTTCGCCAGGAGTACAGCTACGGCAAGATGCAGGCCCCGGCCCCGTTCAGTCCGGAGACTCTCCGCGAAATCAAAGACAACCCCTGGCCCGGCAATGTCCGGGAACTGCGCAACCATGTGCGCCGGCTGTGCATTCTCGGCACCCTTGAGACCGGCCAGGGCGGCGGCGTTAAAACCTCTGCCCGGGAAGACAACAGTCATCCGCCTTTGAAAGAATTCATGGACCGAACGGAAAAAGAATTTATTATCGAGGTATTGCGGGAAACGGAGGGCCAGGTGGGGCCGACCTACGAACGTCTGGGAATTTCCCGCAAAAGCTTTTATGACAAGATCTCGAAATACCGGATCGATCTGGCCACCTTCAGGAAATCGAGAAAGGCTGGCCGCGACCGGGAAGCGGAATGAGCCAGTCGTCCGCTCATACCACAAGGGCATAAGTTTCGCACGAGCAGACAAGCTGCTCAACTCAGCTTTACAGGTTGAGGTCGCCGCGGGTCAGGGGAAGGATGTCGCCGGCCTTGAGATTGCCGGCAATCGCCTTTTTAAGGGCGGATTCGTGGTCGCCAATGACGTAATCGATGACCCGGATCTTCTTCCAGGTGAGAAACTGGTAGTAGCGTTCTTCGATGCCGCCGCAGACCACCAGGTTGATATTTTCGTCCATGATCATGTTGCACAGGTCCTCAGGCGAAGGACGGTCCATGATGATGGCCCGGGGCTTGCCGGCCGGTTCGCCGTCGACGACGGTGGCAATGACGACCTCGGCGGCGAGGTCGAAACGCTGGGCGACGAAATCGCCCTGGACGGTGATGAGAATCTTCATTTTCCCCCGCTTTCCTGGCCGGCGGCTCAGACCAGCCCGTACTGATTGATCTTGCGCCACAGGGTCGTCCGGCCCCAGCCGAGGAGCCCTGCGGCCTTTTGCCGATTGCCCTTGCTGGCGGTGAGGGCCTGGAGGATCATCTCCTTCTCGATTGCCGTCCAGCTCTCCCCCGTCGCCTGCCGGGGCGGGGCGGCAGCTGCCGCTTCGCCGCTCGTCGGCGGGACCGGTGGAGGCCCCTTCGCGGGACGGTCGAAAAGATAGCTCGGCAGATCTTCCCTACCGATATCGCTTTTACGGCAGACATTGGCGCAGTATTCGACGATGTTGCGCAGTTCCCGGATATTTCCAGGATAGGGGTAGGGAAGAAGGTGGTGCAGGGCCGCCTCCGAAAAAGTCTGGACTTCCTTGCCGAGCCGCCCCGCATAATCCTGGAGGAAATAGTCGAGAAGAAAGCGGATATCCCCTTCCCGCTCACGGAGCGGCGGCAGGTGGATATGCAGGACGTTGAGACGGTAGAACAGGTCCTCGCGGAAGGCGCCGCGCTCCACCTGGTCGCGGAGGGAGCGGTGGGTGGCGGCAATAACCCGGACGTCGACCTTCTCCTTGCGCTCGCCACCGACCGGATAGAAGGCCCGATCGTCGAGGATCGACAGCAGTTTTACCTGGAGCGACAGGGGCATATCACCGATCTCAGTGAGAAAAATCGTGCCTTTGTCGGCCAGCTTGAACATCCCCGGCTTATCGCGGACCGCCCCGGTAAAGGCCCCCTTGACATGTCCGAACAGCTCCGATTCCAGGAGTTCCGGGGGGAGGGCACCGCAGTTGAGTTTGATGAACTGGTATTTACCCCGGGAGGAATTGCGGTGAATGGTCTCGGCGATTTTATCCTTGCCGGTCCCGGTCTCGCCGGTAATGAGGATCGAGGCCTCGGTATGGGCCATGAGCGGCATGATCTCGAAGACTGCCTGCATCTTCGGACTATGGCCGACGATATCGGAAACCCAATCGCCGAACAGGGTAGCCTGGGCAGTGGTCTCCTTAGCGGAGATATCCTCGAGAACCAGCAGCAGTCCCTTCGACCGCCCGCCTCGTTTGGTATGCAGAAAGGATATGGTAAACCGGAGCGCGATTTTTTTGCGGCCACGGTTGATGATATCCCCTTCAACCGTTGCCGCCTCGCCGCTTTCGACGACCCTTTGGAACAGCTGGCCGCGGTTGTTGCCGATATTGCTGCGGAGAATGAAATCGGCATAGACCCCCACCGCATCCTCCCGGCCATAGCCGGTCAGGGCTTCAAACAGCTGGTTGACGGCGACGATTTTAAACCCCTCGTCAAGGCAGGCCGTGGCGTGGGGAAAACCGGCCAGCAGGTCATCGAGCACGACTACACCCGGCATGGCAAAGGTTTTTCTCATCATGGGGTTTCACCCGAGTTCCCGCTGAAAAAAGCGAACATGTTCGGCAAGCGCGGCAACGTCCAGCGCAAAACAAAATGAATCTGGCGAAGCAAAGCAGAGAAATCGCGGCAACGCAAGCCGAACCCTCACCCTCAACGATATTCGTGGCGTTTTTTTCGACATGGCGCTCGCGGCGGATGTTCTTTTTTCTTGTTTTACTACGGGAAAAATATTAATTTGCCTTAATTTCTACGTTAAAAATACGTACGAGGCAACAATGAAAAAAACAGCAGCAGGGCGTCCCCCAAAGTTTGATGAACCAAGCAGCCCGGTGACGATAACGCTGCCGCTCCGCATCCTCGAGAAACTCGAGGAGCTGGACAGCGACCGCGGCAAGGCCATTGTCAAGTGCGTTGATGCAATTGCCGGGACTGGCCTGCCTGACGAAATGAAAATTGAAGTCGTGAAGATGTCGGAAAAGGTTGGCCTGATCGTCATTGGTTCGTGCCATTGCTTGATGAATATTCCGTGGTTACGCCTCATCGAGATTTCCCCTGCTCGCTTTCTCCTGTCCATCCCGCCCGGTACGGCGGTG
>JBBRGP010000080.1:0-9603 GCA_038224105.1 Desulfobulbales bacterium
ATCCATTACAACGGCGGGCCGGTTGATTGCCTGAAGACTGCCTGGAAGAATGACAGGCGGCGGGCATCGGTGACGCGGCGCTTGCGGCTGTATGATATCCGCCATGCCTTCGCAACCAATTTGCTTTCAGCCGGTGCCAACCTCAAGGCGGTGAGCGAGATTCTCGGCCACGCCTCGTCAGACATGACAATGAGGGTGTATCAGCATGTCGATACAGACCTTAAACGGTGTACTGTTGATATGCTTGATTAGGGGTAGGTGGTCAACCCCAATAATTGACAGCAACCCCTTGAAAACACTGGAGTGATAATAACCCTCGTAAAGCGCAGGCCAGCGGTTCGATTCCGCTTGCTGGCTCCAGTACATTCAACCCTCCTTGTCGTTCTGTGACTCTTTGAGGGGCGCTGGTATTAATAATCACAATCAGTTTGCAGTTCATAATGGCTAAGCCAGCTTGCCTTTTACCCTTCAGGTGTCGATTTCATAAGGCTTTATGGGCAGATACGAACCGGGGGTTGCGGAAAACTTCATGGCAGGCGGGGCCGAGAGGAACCGTCGCTCTCGGCACTTTGGGCCAAGAGCAGACGATTTTAGTGGTAGACGCGATTGAGATCGGCGAGGTGGCTGCAATAATAGAGATCATCGGCCCAAGAATTGCTTTTATTTTTCGTAATTACAAAGCAGAGCCTCTTGTTGAGGTTGGGTCGAATGATTTTCTTTATTTGATCCGGTATTGGTAACGGCGATTTCAGCGCATCGCGCATTCTTTCTATTTCATCTTCCATGGCAGCTTTCTCCCGATAAATATTTTTTTATTACGCGCATTATAGAGAAAAGCCGGGGAAGAGTAAATGGGAGAGAATACGGGAACCCTCTGGGTATAAATACGGATAGCTGCTTTTGTGACCTGAATTTGGAAGGTTAACCGATGCGCCTGGCGATGACCAGGAGTTTGTCGACGGCAAAATATTCTTTAACGCCTTGAAACCTGGCACATTTCAGGATTGCATTGCTGCCATTCGCGGTGGCTTGGTGATACCCTCCCTGGATCCATATTGGTAGAACGACTGCCGAGCTGGGCGAGGCATCTATGATAAAGTTTGCAAGAAGTCGATAAGCCTGGCAAAGGCGGCAAGAGTCACTTTGCCGGCCTGATCGACATCCTCGCCCAGGGCGACAAAACCGTGATCCTTGAGCAGGAAAAACCGAGTGATCCCGTCCATCAGGGCCAGCGCTGATTCCGCCAGTTCCGGAGTGCCGTATGGTTCAAACGATGCCGTGACCGGAATGCTCAGCCGGTCGGCGTAGCGGTTGAACAGGGCGGAATGGCCGTGCAGAATGGCGTTGATCTGGGGCTCGGATTGGTATAGTGCATGGTGCAGCAGGCATTCCGACGAGGGAATCGCCATGCCTTGGTAAACGAAGGTACCTGTCGCTTCTTCGAAATCGATGACCTGGCAGAAATTATCCGGCTCGAGGTCTTTTTTTGGGATCATTCCCGATCTGGTGATGACGAAGGACGATGCGCCGGTGCGGTACGACTGGTTGCCATAGGCGCCGTTACCATGTACTGGGGCGAGGCCCAGTTCGGAAAAGAGGTAGGCCCACCGGTTCAGGGTGGTCAGTTGGTCATGATCGCCGGCGAAAGAGTCACCGGTTCGCCGATGGCCGAATTTTACGCCCTGGTACCTTTCCATGCTTTCTTCCTCGGTTGTAGAGAAAAAGCCATGATCACGGCTCGACGCAAAATCCCGGCCGTATACCAATAAAAAAGGGGTTCAGTTTTTAACTGGACCCCTGCGCAATACTGGTGCCTAGAGCGAGAATCGAACTCGCACGAGCACTAAGGCTCACGAGATTTTAAGTCTCGGGTGTCTACCTATTCCACCATCCAGGCTGTGTGTTTGCTTGCGGGCGTTGTACTTTTCATGCCGTTATAAATCTTTCGTCAGAACTTCCCTTGTCCTTGCTTATTAATCTTCTCATTCGACAAAATTGGGCAGCTTTCCGTTGTCGACCTCGTTCAGCGCTTCCTGGGAGGTCGCAAATTATTTTCGGCCTGAGTTGCAAGAGTACGGAGCATGTCTTAACAAATGATGATGAAAATGTCGAGTCAAACCAGCCCGGATTTTTGCAAGGCTGCCTAATTTTTCAAAATCGCTCATCTGTGCACCACTCCGCGGACTCCGCACGACCCTTTTTCACAAAGAATTCCGTTTATCGGGGTTAGGGGAGTGGGAAGTGGTCTATCAAATCAATTGCCGCAAAATGGCTGTCCCTGGTGAGGAGGGTGCCACCGATATCCATGCAGCAGGCGGCAATCCATACATCATTTATTGGAATTTTTCGTCCCTTTGTGACGAGATGGAGATAAATAAGCGCATACTTTCTGGCCACATTTTTGTTGATATCGATAATGCTTATCTGTAATTTCGTGACAATTTCTTGGAGTTTTTTCTCGTTGTACTCTTGTCGTGTCCCTTTCATAAAACCAGACGTCAGTTCAGCGATGACGATCGCTGGGAGATAGAGTTCGTCGCCGAATTCTACAAGAGTATCGACAACTGTTGGAACACCTTCAGCAAAATCGCAATAAATGTTGGTATCCAAAACAAGTTTCAATCCCAGTCACCTTCAATTACCTGATTGAAATGCTGCACGCTGTTTCTGAGTTGTTCGCTTTCGTCATGGGGCATCCAGCCTGAGAGGTCGCGGATGAGTTGTTTTCTATTTTTGCAGGTCCCCAGTTTCTCGGAAACCGCTTCCAGAATAACCGCGGTTTTGGTTCTCCCTGTTTTTTTTGCCAGGTTGTTGATTAATTTTTCTTCGTAATCCGGCAATCTTAAACTTATCGGCATTGATTTTTTCCCCCGTCTGTAGACATGAGCAACCTCGACGTATCGCAATTGGTTAGATTGTATTCTTGCCGGACAAAATTGTCAAGGGAGGCGGTGCGGGGCATCAGGTTAAGAGGTTTGCCTGGCGGATAAGGGCCAGCATGTCTCTCACCGCCCGGTCCAGGCCGGTGAAGACGGCGCGGGCGATGATCGCATGGCCGATCGACAGTTCCTCGATGACCTCGAGAGCGGCGATGGCGGCGGTATTCTGGTAGTTGAGGCCGTGGCCGGCGCAGACCCTGAGGCCGAGTCGGTCGGCTTCTTCTGCGGCGGCGGCGAGGAGGTCAAATTCGTGGCGGTGCGTCGACTCGCTGGCGGCATCGCAGTATCGGCCGGTGTGCAGTTCGACAAAGACCGCGCCGATCTCCTTTGCCACGGCCAGCTGTTTCGGATCGGGATCGACGAAAACCGATACCGGGATCGAAGCTTTGGCCATTTTCTCGATGACCTTGGCGATTTTCTTTTTTTGCGCAACGATGTCCAGTCCGCCTTCGGTGGTCAGTTCTTCCCGCTTTTCCGGGACCAGGGTGATGAGATCCGGTTTGATATCCAGGGCGATGGCGATAATCTCCTTGTTGGCACCCATCTCCAGGTTCATTTTCGATTTGATCGTCTGGCGCAGCAGGGTGATATCCCGGTCCTGGATATGGCGGCGGTCCTCGCGCAGATGGACGACGATGCCGGAGGCCCCGGCCAGTTCGCAGATCGCCGCGGCGGTTACCGGATCCGGTTCATTGATGCCTCTGGCCTGTCTGATGGTGGCAATATGATCGACGTTGATGGCGAGTCTGGTCATTGATGTTCTCCTGTGATTTTTTACCTTGGCCAGCAGGTCATTCTCCCTGGCGACCATTTCTTCTTCCGCTTCGACCGAACGCTCATGGTCATAGCCCAGCAGGTGCAGTAAACCGTGGACCAGCAGCCAGGTCAGCCGCTCCGGCAAAGGCTGGCCATACTCCAGTGATTCCCGGAGGGCGGTGTCAATCGAGATGATGATGTCGCCCAGTTCCCTGATCGGCAGGCCGGCAAGCGATTGGTCGGCACCTTCCGCAAAGGGAAAGGAGAGGACGTTGGTCGGCTGGTTCTTGTGCCGGTACCGGCGGTTGAGCTGGGTTATTTCCTCATCGCCCACCAGCAGGATGCTGAGATTGTGATCGGCGACTCCGCACTCCTTCTGGAGCAGGTTGGCAAGGGTTACGAGCCGTCTCTCGTTCAGGAGGTGTCCGGCGTCATGGTAATGGCTGGTAAGGTGGGTCGGCACGGGCGGGCCTTTATTGTTTTTCGTAGGCGTTGATAATCCGTTCAACCAGGGGGTGACGGACCACGTCGGCCCTGGTGAACGAGCAGAATTTGATGCCGTCGATGTTGGTCAGGATCTTTTTGGCCTGGAGCAGGCCGGATTGATTTTTCATCGGCAGGTCAACCTGGGTGGTATCGCCGGTGATCACCGCCCGGGAATCGAAGCCGATCCTGGTGAGAAACATTTTCATCTGTTCCCGGGTGGTGTTCTGGGCCTCATCGAGGATGATAAAGGCGTTGCTGAGGGTCCGGCCGCGCATGAAGGCGAGGGGGGCAATCTCGATTACCTCCTGTTCGATGAGATCGCCGGCCTTTTCCGGACCAAGCATATCATTGAGGGCGTCGTGGAGAGGGCGGAGGTAGGGGTTGACCTTCTGGGCCACATCGCCCGGCAGGAAGCCAAGTTTTTCTCCGGCTTCCACCGCCGGGCGGGCGAGGATGATCGTCCGGACCTGGCCGGTGGTCAAAGCCGAAACGGCCATGGCCACCGCCAGATAGGTCTTGCCGGTTCCGGCAGGTCCTATCCCGAAGACGATATCGTTGTCGCGGATGGCGTCAATATAGGTTTTCTGATTTTTGGTTTTGGGCGAGACCACCCGATTCTGGGTAGTCACATAGACCTTGTCGAGAAAGATCTTGTCGAGCCGGGCCTTCGGAGTCGCCTCGAGAATGCGCAGACCGAAGGCAAAATCAGAGCTGTATACCGGATACCCTCTGCCGATCAGCTCATAGAGCTGGGTCAAGAGCTCCGCCACCAGTTCCACCTCGTGGGGCAGGCCGACGATCCGCAGGCTGGAGCCCCTGGCGTGAATGGTAACCCCGGAACATTTCTCTATGGCCTGGAGGTTTTTATTGAGAGCGCCGTAGAGGGTACTGGCTTTGCCGTTATCAACAAAGGTGAGCTCGTGGTGGATGAGGTTGGAATCCATAGAAAGAGTTAATTTTTTCCGTTCTTTTGCAATTCGTCGTCGATTATCGCCTGTAATCCTTCGAGGCTCCGCTGTTTTGGAGTCCGGCCATTGATAAAGATGGTAGGTGTTCCGGTAACTCCGGCATTCTGGGCATCAAGCATATCCTTTTGTAGCGCGCTCTGGACTTTGGCCGACTCCATATCCTTTTCAAAACGCGGCATATCGAGTTTCAGGTCGGCCGCGGTCTTCTTGATCGATTCCTCGGTCAATTTCTGTTCGGCAAAAAGCCGGTCATGGAACGGCCAGAATTTTCCCTGTTCCTGGGCGGCAAGGGCGGCCTTGGCACTGGGTTCGGCCAGTTTATGGAATTTCAGAGGCAGGTTTTTAAAGACCAGTTTGACGGTTTTCGGGTTTTTTGCCAGCACTTCATCGAGAAGGGGAATGATCTGGCGGCAGTATGGACACTCAAAGTCGGTAAACAGGGCAATGGTGACCGGGGCGTCGGCCGGACCTTTAAATGGGGAACCGGCGGTGTCGACTTCAATGACGAAGGATATCGCCACCGCGGTATAGACCTGGGACGCATTATTGATGAGGTAGAGCGTTTCTCCCTGGGGGGCAATATCGATTGCCGAGACACCTTCCTCCACCGGAATATTGCCCTGGAGTTGTCCCTGGCTGTTGTAAACCTGTACCTGCTGTTTGTCGTTCAGGATAAAAACGTATTTCCCGTCCAGGGAATTGACCATGGCCAGAGATTTTCCCGGAGTCGGCCAATTCTGCTGCACCTTCCATTCAACCCGGTTGTCCTGACCGGCCTCCGGCATGGTCGCGGCAGTGGCCGCGGAGCCGATCAGCAGAGAAGCCAGACAACAGGCAGATAATCTCGGAAATTTCATAAAATCCTCGTAAAGTGTTAATTTTAAAGTGTTAAGAGAAAGGTTTGAGCAGTGAAGCCTTTGAATCATAGCCATTCTCGAGCTTTTTCGCAAGCTTCGCCCGGAGCAAAGAATGGAATGCTCCTGATTATTTGCCATTCACGGTCAAACCCCTAAGAGCGATTTCACAAGGAATTGCGGTGCGGCCGGCTTACAGCGGCTCCGCCGCAATGGCGGTGTCGGTGCCTGAGAGTCCCGGGTCCTATTCGCCCGGTTCGAAACCGATCTTGCTGATGGCCCCGCGGATCCGCGCACGGTCGACGCCTTTGTTGGTGAAGGTGGCCTGTCCCGCGTCGAGATCGACGGTTATCTGCGACAGACCGGGAATACTCTCCAAAACTTTTTTCACCGAACCAACACAGTGTTGGCAACTCATTCCCTTGATTTTCAAGGTCTCCATGTGCTCCTCCCAGCCCCGCTGGGCGGGACTTCTGTCAGTGCCCCGCGCGGGGGCCTAAGAGTTTTTGGTGGTTTTAATACCACGGACTAAGATAACCATGGAGGGAGGTGTTGCGAAGCCCTGCGCGGGACATTTTTAGAGTGGTTTTTAAACTTAGCGAATTGAGCATACCCTGTCCCCCGCAGCCGACATCGACAAGGCAGCTCCCTGCCGCCTTCTTCCTGAGGAAAAAGGGAGGGCTCCGAGTGAGGTTGGAATTTGATTTTCCCGAGTGGCATGCTTACCCTCCGAAAAGGAATGAACGTGGCACGGCGATTATCGGTGTTGCGCTGTTGGATTTGAGGGGAGCTGTAAACCATGGCAGAACAAACATATCTGGCAAAGATTGAGGGGATGCACTGCGCCGCCTGTTCGACCCGTATCGAAAAGGTCGTCGGCGGTCTGGCGGGAGTGGCGGGTTGTTCGGTTAATCTGGCGACGGAAAGGGCAAAGATCACCTATGACCCGGTGACTATCACCATATCGGCCATCGCCGAAACCATTGCCGGCCTTGGTTTTAAGGCCGTGAGTGCCGGCGAAACAGCGGATCCGGGAGAGCAGCGGGAAGATTCGGCGATCAGACTGGCGGCGATGAAACGGCGATTGCTGCCGTCCTTTCTTCTCGCCATGGTCATCATGGGGCTGTCGATGGCCCATATGGTCGGCATCGACCTGCCCGACTTTATCCATCCCGACCGCTCGCCACTGACCCATGCCCTGATCCAGTTTCTCCTGCTTCTCCCCGTCCTCTACCTCGGCAGGAGTTTTTATACCGTCGGTATTCCCGCACTCTTGCGCGGGGCGCCGAATATGGATTCGCTGATCGCTATCGGAACCGGCGCGGCTTTTGTCTACTCCTCCTGGAGTCTGGTGGAAATCGGCCTGGGGATCAATGTCGAGGAGCGCGTCCATGACCTCTATTTCGAATCGGCTGCGATGCTTATCGCCTTGGTGTCGCTGGGAAAATATCTTGAGGCAAGGTCGAAGGCCCGGACCACCGACGCCATCCGCCAGCTTATGCAACTGGCTCCGGACAGTGCCACCCTGGTAGACGCTCAGGGGGAGCGGCAGGTGGCGGTGGCGGACATTCGCGCGGGTGACCGGCTTCTCATCCGGCCGGGCGAGCGTATTCCGGTCGATGGGATCATTGTTGACGGCGAGTCGGCGGTCGATGAATCGATGTTGACCGGTGAAAGCATGCCGGTTCGGAAAAGTCCGGGCGATATGCTCTATGGCGGGACACTCAACCGCAACGGCGCTCTCACCATGACCGCCAGCAAGGTCGGCAGCGATACCCTGCTCGCCCGCATCGTCCGGCTGGTCCAGGATGCCCAGGGCTCGAAAGCGCCGATCGCCAGGATGGCCGACCGTATCAGTCTCTACTTTGTGCCGACGGTAATGGTTATCGCCACCATCGCCGGCTTGAGCTGGATATTTATCGGCGGTGCCGATTTCAGTTTTGCGCTCAGGATCTTTATCGCCGTTCTGGTCATTGCCTGCCCATGCGCCATGGGGCTGGCAACCCCCACCTCGATTATGGTCGGCACCGGCCGGGGTGCCCAGCTGGGGGTCCTGGTTAAGACCGGCGAGGTCCTGGAACTTGCGGAGAAGGTCGACTGCGTGGTCTTTGACAAGACCGGGACCCTCACCGAGGGCAAACCGGAACTCATCGAAGTGCTTGCCCTGGCCGATTATGACGAAAGGCTGCTGCTCGGACTTGCCGCCGCTGCTGAAAGCCGTTCCGAGCATCCTCTGGCCGAGGCCATTCTCCGGGCGGCCAAGGTAAAGGGCGTCGTCGTCGCCGCACCGGCAAGGTTTGCCGCCGTTCCCGGGCGAGGTATCGAGGCGGTGGTCGCAAGCGGTGACCGCGACTACCAGGTCCTGTTCGGCAACCTCGAATTCTTCCGGGAACAAGGGATTGCCGGAGTGACCGAACGGCTACGGACCGACGCGGACCACCTGTCCGGGCAGGGGAAAACGGTGCTCTTTCTCGCCGTCGACGGGACCATGGCGGCCCTTATGACCATCGCCGATCCGCTCAAGGCGGAGGCCGCTGCTACCGTTAAACGCCTCCAGGTTATGGGAATCGAGGTGGTGATGTTGACCGGGGATAATGAAAAAACTGCCTTGGCGGTGGCCAAAGAGGCCGGCATTGCCAGGGTGGTGGCGGGGGTGCTGCCGGATCGGAAGGAGCAGGAAATCGTCCGCCTGCAGGCGGAGGGGAAGGTTGTGGCGATGGTCGGCGACGGCATAAACGACGCCCCCGCGCTCGCCCGGGCCGATGTCGGGATCGCCATGGGGACGGGCATCGATGTCGCCATCGAATCCGCCGATATTGTCCTGATCAACGGCCATCTCTCCGGGGTCTGCCGGGCCATCGGGCTGAGTCGAGCAACCCTTCGCAATATTCGCCAGAATCTTTTCTGGGCGTTTGCCTACAATGTCGTAGGGATTCCGGTGGCGGCAGGGGTATGGGCGATCTTCGGCGGGCCGACACTCAATCCGATGATCGGGGGGGCGGCAATGGCCCTCAGTTCGGTCTCGGTGGTCAGCAATGCCCTGCGCCTCAGGTGGTATCAGCCGGAGGACTGATCCCCTGGAGCGCATTTTGAAAGGAGCGAGCTCGCAACGGCCATACGCCCCTCAAGGTACTAAAACTTTTTTTTAATTCCTGAGGTCAACTGGTTATATTGAAGCAGTTTCTTGAAGATCTCGATAATAAAGCCACCCCAAATCGGGGCCGGTTTGTGGATTTCAGCGGCGGGGACCGTCATTTTATCACTCTCTGGTTTCATGTTTTCTCCTTTCCTGCGCCCGGTGGCCGTTTTCCTCATCCGGCCAGGGCAGCAGGATGGTGTGAACCTGCCGGTGAGCCGTTTCATAGAGGCCAGGGAAACAACAAACAATATGTAGCAGAATCGGCAGTCTTTGAGAAGTTATAAAAGCGTTATCTTCAATAATAGCCAAGAGCAGGCACTGCCAATCCCATTAACCCCATGGAGGCTCCTTTGACACCATCGATACAACATTTGAAAAAGGTAGGTCTGGCAATCCTGGCCGGAAGTGGCCCGGGAAAATACAACTACACATCTTCCCCGATGGCCTTCGAATTTCTTTAC
>JBBRGP010000081.1:0-9537 GCA_038224105.1 Desulfobulbales bacterium
ATGATCGGTCGCCTGGCGGAGTCTTCTTCTTTAGCAACCGGCATTGTCGTTGCCGGGACCGGTATGCTTGCTGGGCCACTGCTGGTTTATTTTGTCCGGCTCGGCCAGTTTGATGCGGAAAAAGGATGTTAGGTTTAAAAGAGATGTTACGGGGTGCCGTTCCCCGGTGATTGCATGCTAAACTGTATTATGTGTTGCATGACCGCACTGCATTACGGTAAAATTAAGAATTACTGCAACTCTTTACCAATTGTTTGGGATTTGTGCCGCAACTGAAATCCCGTTGAACACCACAGAGGAGATGAAAGATGTTGAAACCTATTCAATCCATTCTCTTTGCCACCGACTTGTCGGCGAATTGCCAGCAGGCACTCGACTTCGCAATCGCCATGGGCACCCGGTTTCAGGCGACGATCTATATGCTGCACGTCATAGAAAAACTGCCGCAGGGGGTGGAAGGGCGGCTCAAGGGCCTGCTTGGCCGACACCAATGGGACGACATCGTCAATACCCAGCAGGCCAACGTCCACAAGTCGCTGACCGGCAAGACCTCGATAAACCAGCAGGTGCGAAACGACATTCAGAATTTCTGCAAGCTGGTTGGTATTGAAGACACAGGCGGCAACCTGCAGTCGCGGGAGATCATCATCGGCGACGGCGATGTCGCCGAGAGTATTGTCGCTCATGCCGAGGAAAACCACTGCGACCTGATTGTTCTCGGAGCCCAGAAAACCATTTTTTCAAAAACCGCGGTGGGCGGAACGATTAAGACCGTACTCAAAGAATCAAAGATACCGGTAACGATTGTTCCAGTCAATCCTCCGGAAGCCAGGTAGCATCCGCGGGCTTTCCAGGAATTGGATCAGGCGATGAACGAAATCGGTTGTATCAAACTGTACACTCTCAGCACCTGCGCGCATTGCCAGGCATTGCGGGATTTTCTTGCTGAGAACAAGCTCAATTTCGACTATGTCGATGTCGACTTGCTGCAGGGCAATGAGAAAAAGGAGATGCTGAAAGAAGTGCGAAGGTTCAACGCCCGCTGCTCCTTTCCGACCTCGGTTATCGGCACGCGGGTGGTCGTGGGCTTCAAGGAGGACGAATTGCAGGAGGTCCTCGATTCGTGCAACCTTGTTCTCAGAGAGACGCCTTCGGGTGATTACGGAGGATGAATAATGAAAACCGCGGAAATGGGGAGTTCGGTAAAGATTCGCTATTCCATCAGCCTCGATGACGGCAGCAGCGTCGGTCGGGACAAGACCAGTACGCCGCTCTCCTTCAGGATCGGTTCGGGCAAGGTCTTCAAAAAACTTGAGGGAGGCCTTGTCGGCATGCAGGTGAACGAGACGCGGCGGATCGAGATAAAAGCCGAGGAAGGGTGGTATGGGCGGTACAACAAGGAAAATGTCCTGAGGGTCGATCGGAAGATGTTCCCCGAGGATGTCAAATTGATTCCGGGACGGACCGTGCAGTACCAAAACCGCGACGGGGAAAGGGTCAATCTCGTCGTCAACGCGGTCAGCGATACGACCGTTACCGTTGACGCCAACCACCCCCTGGCCGGCCTCGATCTGATTTACGAGGTGGAAATGGTTGAAATATCGTAGGTTGAACTCCTTCGAGAAACTGGGCGAAACACCAAAAACCCGGTCGGACCTTTTCTGGTCTGACCGGGTTTTTGGTTGCGAGCATCACCCTGCAAGATCCATGGGAATATCCCCCAGGCCGCGGTCGATGTCGGTGGTAAGACCGTCGATGACCTTCCGGCTGCCATCCTTTTCAATGGTCAGGGTGTAGGTCCGGTTGTCCTTCAAACCTTTTAGCCAGAAATCTCCGAAATTATTGGTTGTCTCGCGAAAAACCTCGCCGCTTTCGGCATCCGTCAAGGAGCAGGTGGCGCCGATGATAACTTCCTTTTGGGTCGGCTCGTAGAGGGTGCCGGCAATGAATTTCTTTGGCAGCCCCTGGTAATAGATGCGGGACTTGGTGCCGATCTCCGGCCTGAAAGGTTCCGCCTTGGCGATGAAGTCAGCGAAATCGGCCTCCTCCCCGAAACGCAAGGCCTCGGTCGGACACTGGTCGACGCAGCGGGGCACGGTCCACTCTTCCGGATCGCTGTCCAGCAGGTGACTGCAGCCGGTGCACTTCTGGGCGATGTTCAACTGCTCGTTCAGAAAAATAGCGTTATGCGGGCAGGTATCAACACAGAGCTTGCAACCGGTGCACTTCACCGGATCGATGACCACCAGACCGTCTTCCCGCTTATAGATGGCTTCGGCCTTGCAGTCGGCGATACACGGGGCGTCGTCGCAGTGATGGCAAAGCATCGGGATATAGCTGACCTTGACATGGGGGACATGGCCGTGGACCTTTTCGGTAATGCCCAGCCAGAACTGGCCGGTGTCCGGCTGGGGTTTGGCGTAGGGCGTCCAGTCGTTGCCTACATGCTCGTCCTTACAGGCGATCTGACAGCAGTAGCAGCCGTTACAGACGGATAAATCAACAATAAATACTTTCATTGCTTGGCACCTCCATCAACTATCCAGGCATCGACCCGCAGACCGGCTGCCGGATCGTATTTTCTCGCGAACGCCTCGGGGTTCTCGCGCCGCCATTTGTCCATTTCCTCGCCGGTGACCTTCTGCACCTCAACGAGGTAGCCGCCGCCTATCTGACCGACGCAGTTTTCGCTGGTTATCGCCCCCGGGGTGATGGTATTGATCGCTCCGCCGCGCTCGATTTCCCCGGTCTTGATCGGATCGTGCCGGGCGCCGTGGTCGATATAGGCCACCCCCGGTCGCAGTCGCTCGGTGACATAGGCCCCGGCAAGGACGATGCCCCGCTCGTTGAAGAGCTTGACGATGTCGCCGTTTTTGATTCCCCTCTTTTCCGCTTCGACCGGGTGCAGCCAGCACGGTTCGTATTTATAGCCGTCCGGGCCGGTGACCTTCATCGTCGGGGTTTCGCGGGTCCAGGTGATATCGTCGCACTGGGCATGGACCCGCCAGCGGCCGTGGTTGGACATGATCAGCAGCGGGTATATTCTCGCCCGGGCGCTGGACAGCCGCTCGTCGTGGTTATGGCTCTTCTCCACCCATTTGGGAATCGGACCGCGCTCTTTATCATCCGGATAAGCCTTGGCCAGGGCCTCGGAGTAGAACTCGAGTTTGCCGGTCGGGGTGTTCAGTTTATGTTTCTCCGGATCGAGGTAGAACTCGCGGAAGCCCGGCGGATCCTTTTCCCAGTCCTCGGCGGTTGAATAGATCCAGTAGCCCTTCTCCTTCAACTGCTCCCAGGAGACCAGTTTCTCGCCGCCCATGTAGCCCCAGATGGCCTTCTGCAGATCGGCGGTGGTTTTACCCTCGGTCATCTGCTCCTCCATGCCGGGGAACTTCTTGGCAACCTCGAGGACGCACTGGGCGTCGCTTTTCGACTCGCCGATCGGTTCGATGGCCTTTTCGGTGATCATGATATTGGGCTGCATGGTCCCCTGGCGGATATTGGTGACGATATCATCGACCTCCATATGGGTATTGGCCGGCAGGACGATATCGGCGTAGAGGCAGTCGTTTTCGAACCAGGGGTGCTGGGCGACCATGAATTCGATCTTCGGACTGCGCAGCGCCAGTTCCGTTTCATGGCCGAAATTCCAGCAGGTGATCCGGCATGGGCTGTCGGCCCAGATCATATGGATCTGCGAGCCTTTCTTCTCCGGTTCGATCGGGTAGGTGTACTCGATGAACTGATCCTGGGTCAGGGCATTCTGGGCGCCCGTGCCGCGGAATTTAATCGGCTCATCGGAGAGGATGGCTTTTTGGATCAGGGTCTTGGGGATAACCTGATCCTGCCAGGCGGCGACGGCGCTGTAGACCGGCAGGGCGAGACGCTCTTCGATTTCCGGGTTCCAGAAGAAGGTGCCGCCGAGGCCTTCGGCGCGGGGCAGTCCGAAGTAGGTCCACTGATGCTGATGAACGCCCGGGCCGCCGAGGCCCTGCATGCCGAGAAGGATACATTCCAGTCTTGCCGGTTCATGGGAGAAGGGGCCGCGGATGAAACCGCCGCCGAAATAGTGGGCAATGGAGGTGGTCTTGGTCCCGAATTCTCGGGCTAAAGCCTTGATGGTCCAGACCGGCACGCCGCACTTCGGCGAGGCCCATTCCGGAGTTTTCGGAATGGTGTCCTCCTTGCCGAGAACGTAGTCGGCGACTTTGTCCATCCCGACTGTATGGGTGGCGACGTATTCCTTGTCGTAGGTGCCTTCGGTCAGCCACATGTAGATGATCGCCAGCTGCAGGGCGGCATCGGTATTGGGCAGAACCGGGATCCATTTATCGGCATGGATGGCCGCGCCGTAATTGCAGTCGGGGCAGATATAGACCTGTTTGATGCCGGCCTCGGTCAGGTAGTAGCAGAGGCGGCTGGCGAACTGGCCGACAAAACCCCAGGGGGTGGTTTCCGGGTCGCAGCCCCAGAACAATACCATGTCGGCGTTTTCAATGGTGTCTTTGACGATGTTGGCGGCAGGGTACATGATGCCCTGGGCGCCCTGGCCCCAAACATGCTTGGCGCCCCAGTACCAGCCTTCCCAGCTGTCCGGGTTGCGCACCTGGAGGGTGAAGCCGCCGAGGTACTCGAGGAGAACGCCCGGATGACCGTGCGGGGTATTGATCGTCTTGCACTCGCCATGGCCATCACCCTGCATCAGGATGGCGTTGTAGCCGTATTTGGCATGGATCCGTTTTATTTCATCGGAGATGATGGTCGCCGCCTCGTCCCAGGAGATGCGAACGAATTTGCTCTTGCCGCGATTTTGGGTGTTGCGGTCCCCGTTCGGGTCCCAGTCGATCCGCTTCATCGGGAAGGGAACGCGGTTTGGGGAATAGACCCGTTTCTTGTAGCCAAGGGAGAAGGGACCGGGTAACGATTTCCATGAAGGTTCGAGGGTTTTACCGTTCCGCTCCATCTTCCACTGGCGGACCTCCTCCTTCTGGTATTTCCAACCGTAACGCAATGGCCGAACGCGAACAATCTTGCCGTCTTTGACATCTACCATCCCTTCGGCGCCGCCGCCGAAGTAACCGCCGAGGCCAAGCGACCTCAGGACGGTCTTGTCTTTTGTCTTGACTGGATTCATCAATACTATTCTCCTCTGGTTGAAGATTCACCGGTCGGCCACAGTGCCCGGATCAGCAATCTCATGGCAGGACCAAACAAAGCCCACGACATCCGAACTATGAAGAGCAAGCCTCAAATACTCGACCAAACGGCTTTTTATACATGAAAAATTACATGTAATCAGGGGTTGAGGAAAAAGTTGCCGATTTTTTTCGTACATCCCTTCAGTTTATTGATATATTATCCGATCACAGCCGGGTGTCAACAACTTTTTCTCGCCTGGCAAGGACCGCGTATACCCTCCCTTTTCCGATATTCCGGTCCTCGTTGGAGGACTATTGCATGCAATCTGCGAACCTCTTGCGCCGGGCAAGATTGCGGCGCCCGATACGGCAGGGTGTTTCGCAGGTGAGGCAGTCCCCGCTGCAGCGTGACTTTCCCCGCAGGTTGCAGCCGAAGGCGCAGGTGCCGCAGCCGTTGGGGGGGTGGATACCGCCGCCGCTGAGGCGAAAGGTGAAGCCGTCGCTGTTAACCTCTATTGGCCCGTATTCCTCGATAATCTTGCGGTTAACCAGATAGGTGAAACCGTCAATGTCGAATCGAACATCGTTGCTCTGGTTCTCCGCCGCGGCCACTCCGAAAAAACGGATACCGCAGCCCCCGAGCATAAGGGAAATTCGCACGGGACCTGAGACTTTATTCCTGAAAAAATCGATCATGGTCCGAGTTGCGGCCGGTGTTACATGCAACATTGTCAAGTATAGACCTCGTTGCCGGTGATCATTATGCCGACCTTCGCTGTTCTGAGCGGTGCCACCCGCAAGATGCCGGCAGGAGCGGAGCGGGCCGCGGCCGTTGCCGCGTCTACGGTTTTTTTTGAGACCATAAGCGGGATAGCCCGGGTGGCGGCGACGATATCCCCCTTTTTCACCAGGCTGTTGCTGTGCCGGGTGGCACACATGATTTCACCGAACATATTGAAGTGGTTCAGGGCGACGACATCGACCTTGAACAACCCGTCGTGCAGGGCCCGCAGGGCAATTCTCCCCTCCCGCGGCGTCTCGTGCCAGCCGGTGCCGGCACCGCAGAGTGAGGCGGCAAGGGTAATGGCGGCAGCGTCTTCGTGCATTTCATCCGCTTCAGCGCGGATAATAAAGAGATGGTTTTTGCCGAGGCGGCGTAGATGATCGAGGTCCTCGTCCTTCAGGATCTGGCCTTTGCGAAAGGCGGCACCCTTGAATTCGCCGGGACGGATCTCGGTGATATCATGGGCGAGAGGATGGCCGACAGCTTCTTCCAGGGTGACCGCCTGCTTCATCGACGAACCTCCTCAAGATCATTGATCTTTGCTCGACAAACATGAGAGAATGAACCTCTCTCGGAGAGTTTTACGGCGTGGCGAGGGGAGGGGGAGGGGTGTGAACCTCATTGCCACCTGCACGGTTTCAACCTTCCCGATCCTTTGACTTTTGTCTATTACATGATATATTACATACAATATCTTTGCTGTCAAGGGCGATATTCGCTTTGGTCCGGCTGGGTATGCCGATCGCCGCTCTTGGGTTTAAAGCCCGGGAAAAACCGGCTGACAGCGAGGGGACGGCACCCGGCCAGGGGCACCTGGCATAACCGCCTAGATATTAATGATTATTGACAAAATATTCATTATATAATAATAAACTATCGTCGTTTCAAGAACATCGCCGTGGCGCCGGGCGCCGGCCGCAACACGGCAATTCAGCACGTTTAAGCAAATGCGCATGGTCATGCATGGACGCCGTGATTACCGATGAGTGGCGTAATCTTGGGCTGAGGCGCTCAGTTCCGAAAAACTTACGAGAGAAAACGGCTTGAAAAAATATAGCAATCTTACGCTGAAGGTCTATTACCGCATCATCGAGCTGATGCTCCATTATGAAATCGTTCCCGGGCAACGGCTGGTATTTGTTGATCTCGCCAAACAACTTGGGGTCAGCAGGACGCCGGTCAACAATGCTTTGAGTATCCTCGCCCAGGAGGGTTACCTCGATTTCGTCCCGAACCAGGGCTACTCGGTACACAAATTGACGAGGAAGGAGGCGGAAAACCTCTATGAGTTTCGGGAGGTTATGGAGGTTGGTTTTCTTGGGAAAGCGATTCGCAAAATGACCGAGAAAAAACAACGAAACCTCGAAAAACGAAAAAAAGATTACGAGGATGCAATTTCCAGCCGGGTCGACCGGCGCCTGTTCATCCTCGACACGGAGTTCCATGCGGCGGTCATCGATATGGCTGGCAATGAAGTTTTGTCGTCGAGATACCGTGATATCTGCCAAAAGATATTCCTGCGTTTTCGCACCGAAGACCTCCAGTTGAACCGGATCATCGAAATCAAAAACGAGCACAACGAACTCTATGAGGCAATTTGCCTGAAGGATGTCGAACGGGCCAAGGAGTTAGTGCGACTGCATCACAAGGCCTCACAGCGCAGTCTGTTCCCGATTATTTTCCCGACGCAATGATGGAGGGCCGGGAGTTTCGCTCCAGGCCCTCCATCTTCCCGAATCAGTCCGTAACGTCATTCAACTTCTCTTTGGAGCCAGGCTATTATGAGTGCACAGTTGGCACAATAGCCTGGCATCTCTTCGGTTGATCTTTGCTGTCTATCGTCCTGTTTTGGCTTGCCCATCAGAACCCTGATACCGGACTCAGAATGAAAAACTGTGTCGAACCGTGGTTGAAAAAAATCGAGGCGGCAACCGGCGGCAAGGTCAAGATTCAGCCCTATTACGGGGAGACCTTGGCCAAAGGCAAGGATATGTGGAGTGCCACCAAAATGGGAATAACCGATATCGGTTGGGACTTTCATGGCTATTGGCCGAATATGACGCCGGTGACGGATGTCATCAGCCTGCCGGCGATGTCGTTTAAGACCGCGGAAAAAGGCAATGAGGTTCTCTGGAAACTGCATGAAAAATATCCGGAAATCCAGAAAGAGTTTAAAGATGTCAAAGTTCTGCTTTTCTATACCAGCGCGCCATACACCCTGATCACCAGTAAGAAGCCGGTGAAAACCCTTGAAGATATCAAGGGGATGAAGCTCAGGATGACCGGTGGGCCGCCGACCGAAATGGTCAGTGCCCTCGGGGCGGTGCCGATGTTGATTCCCATGCCGGATAGTTATATTTCCTTGCAGAAAGGCGTCATCGATGGCATGGACGCGCCCTGGGAGGCGGTGCATGTCTGGAGATTCTACGAGGTGGTCAAATACTACACTGAGGTGCCGTTTCCAGCGGTGTATTTCTCTTTGATAATGAACAAAAATAAATGGAACAGTCTGCCCAAGGATGTTCAAGACGCCATCATGAGTGTCAGCGGCGAAGCGGGATCAAAATTCTGGGGAAAACATTTCTTTGACGACATGAAGGTTGAAGGCCTGAAAAAGATCGACGAGGCGGGACAAAGCGCCAATGTCTTCGAGTTATCCTCGGAAGAACGGCAGAAGTGGATCGATGTCGGCGCCAAGCCGATATGGGAAAATTGGGTAAATGGGTTGGAGAAGCGGGGTGTTGCCAATGCTCGGCAGATTCTCGAATCCACCATCGAGATGGGAAAATAATCACCGGTAAGGGCTGTTGAGGAGAAAAAATTTATGCAACCCAATCGAATACAAAGAATAATCGAGTATGTCGCCGGAATTCTGACGGCTCTGGCCTCAACAGCCCTGGCGGCCATGATGTTGTTTCTGATGGCCACTGATGTACTCTGCCGGTATTTCTTTAATGCCCCGATCCCGGGGGCCCTGGAACTGGTTGAATTTGGCCTTTGAGTCAGGCATGAGTGAGGATCTGTACCGGGTGTCTCATGCTTTTTTGGGAATCATCGCGGCGGACTGGCCATGGCGACAGTGGCGGCGTGCGCCTGTTTTGCCGGGATCAGCGGCTCAAGTCTGGCAACCGCCGCGACGTTCGGCAAGGTGGCGATGCCCGAGATGCGGAAATATAATTACCATCGGGTCTCTTATTGGTGCTGAATTTCGCCGGCGTGGCGCGGTCGTGGTGCTGGGTGGAATTCATGTGTCAATGCTGCCGGACGAGGCGCTCGCCTACGCCGACGCGGTGGTGGTTGGCGAGGGGGAGGAAATCTGGCCAGGGTTGCTGGCCGACTTCAGCACTGGCAAGCTACAACGGCGGTATACCGCCGCCGACCCTCTACCGCGGCCTGATCGATGCCTATCGGCAGGTGGCCTCTCCATGGCGTTCCCTGCCGCGGGGGCTGAAGACCTTTCGGCGCACCCGGTCGCTGTTCAGCACCGGGATCTCCTTTTTCTGGAATTACGACAGCTATAAATCAATAAAAACCATCACCAGGCCTCGTCTCTACAGAGGATGAAAAGCCTTGGGATAAGGCGCCTTCAGCTCTTCCCCCCTCCTGCCGGAGAGC